>JAZQZM010000051.1:0-40723 GCA_045634085.1 Bacteroidaceae bacterium | reverse complement strand
TACATGCCTTGGAAGGGTTACAACTATGAGGATGCTATCGTACTCAATGAGAAGGTTGTACGCGAGGATATCCTTACATCTGTGCATGTTGACGAACTCTCTCTCGAGGTTCGCGAAACAAAGCGCGGTATGGAGGAGTTTACATATGATATTCCTAATGTCAGCGAGGATGCGACTAAGGACCTTGACAAGAACGGTATCATCCGTGTAGGTGCTTATGTCAAGCCAGGTGACATCATTATAGGTAAGATTACACCTAAGGGTGAGTCGGATCCTACTCCCGAGGAGAAGTTGCTTCGTGCAATCTTCGGTGACAAGGCCGGCGATGTGAAGGATGCTTCTCTTAAGGCATCTCCATCACTCCAGGGTGTTGTTATTGACCGTCGTCTCTTCCAGCGTGCCGAGAAGACACGTTCGGCAAAGATGGCCGACAAGGCTAAGTTGCCAAAAATTGACGATGAGTTCCAGAAGAAAGTGGATGACCTCAAGGCTATCCTCATTGACAAGATTCTGACACTTGTTGATGGTCGCGTTTCACAGGGCGTAAAGGACTTCATGGGTACTGAGGTCATTGCAAAGGGTGCCAAGTTCACACGTCTTGAGCTCGATGCTCTTGACTATACTTCGGTGCAGTTGAGCAAGTGGACTGCTGATGCTCACACCAACGACCTTATCCGTGCTCTTGTGATCAACTTCATCCACAAGTACAAGGAACTTGATGCTGAGGTGAAGCGTGAGAAGTTTGCTCTTACCATCGGTGACGAGCTTCCTTCAGGTACAATGAAGATGGCCAAGGTATACATTGCCAAGAAACGTAAGATTGGCGTGGGTGACAAGATGGCGGGTCGTCACGGTAACAAGGGTATTGTTTCACGCGTCGTTCGTCAGGAGGATATGCCGTTCCTTGAGGATGGTACTCCGGTAGATATTATCCTTAACCCGCTGGGTGTGCCTTCACGTATGAACATTGGTCAGATTTTCGAGACTGTTCTCGGTCGTGCAGGTAAGGAACTCGGCGTGAAGTTCGCTACTCCTATCTTCGACGGTGCAAAGCTCGAGGATCTTTGCGAGTGGACAGACAAGGCCGGTATACCACGTTTCGGTAAGACATATCTCTACGACGGTGGTACAGGTGAACGCTTTGACCAGCCTGCGACAGTGGGTGTCAGCTACATGCTGAAGCTCGGTCACATGGTTGAGGACAAGATGCACGCACGTTCAATCGCACCTTACTCACTCATTACCCAGCAGCCACTCGGCGGTAAGGCACAGTTCGGTGGTCAGCGTTTCGGAGAGATGGAGGTTTGGGCTCTTGAGGCGTTCGGTGCCGCACACATTCTGCAGGAGATTCTGACAATCAAGTCGGATGACGTAGCAGGCCGTTCTAAGGCATACGAGGCAATTGTCAAGGGCGATCCAATGCCGACACCAAGCATTCCTGAGTCTTTGAACGTATTGCTGCATGAGTTGCGCGGTCTTGGCTTGAGCATTTCATTTGAATAATTAATCCATCACGTTTGTCAATATACAACTATGGCTTTTAGAAAAGAAACTAAGACAAAAAATAATTTCTCGAAGATTACCATCGGTCTTGCTTCACCGCAGGAGATTCTGGGTAATTCATGTGGAGAGGTGTTGAAACCGGAAACTATCAACTACCGTACATATAAGCCCGAGCGTGACGGATTGTTCTGCGAACGCATCTTCGGTGCGGTAAAGGATTATGAGTGCCATTGCGGAAAGTACAAGCGCATCCGTTATAAAGGTATCGTCTGCGACCGTTGCGGTGTAATGGTTACAGAGAAGAAAGTACGTCGTGAACGTATGGGTCACATCCAGCTTGTTGTTCCTGTTGCCCACATCTGGTACTTCCGTTCATTGCCTAACAAAATCGGTTATCTGCTCGGTCTTCCCACAAAGAGCCTCGATGCAGTAATCTATTATGAGAAATATATCGTTATCCAGCCGGGTGTAATGGCCCGCAAGGAGAACGAACTCCGTCAGGACATTCCTGGTAAGGAGAATGTGCTTGATGGTGTTGATACATATCAGTTGCTTACTGAGGACGAGTATATCACAATCATGGATAACCTGCCTCAGGGTAATGAGTATCTCGATGACAGCGATCCTAACAAGTTCATTGCAAAGATGGGTGCCGAGGCTATTCAGGACCTTCTTGCACGCATTGACCTTGACTCTTTGTCATACGAGCTCCGTAACCGTGCGAACACCGATATGTCGCAGCAGCGCAAGAACGAGGCTCTCAAGCGCCTTCAGGTAGTTGAGTCTTTCCGTTCTTCAATGGCTGCATCAAACGGCAACAACCGTCCCGAGTGGATGATTATGAACGTCATTCCGGTGACTCCACCGGAGTTGCGTCCATTGGTTCCGCTGGATGGCGGCCGTTTCGCAACTTCGGATCTCAACGACCTCTACCGTCGTGTCATCATCCGTAACAACCGTTTGAAGAAACTTATCGACATCAAGGCTCCAGAGGTTATCTTGCGTAACGAGAAGCGTATGTTGCAGGAGGCTGTTGATTCACTCTTCGACAACTCACGTAAGGCAAGCGCCTTGAAGTCTGAGGCAAACCGTCCTTTGAAGTCTCTCTCGGACAGCCTCAAAGGTAAGCAGGGACGTTTCCGTCAGAACCTCCTCGGTAAGCGTGTCGACTACTCAGCACGTTCGGTTATCGTCGTAGGTCCTGAACTCAAGATGGGTGAGTGCGGTCTGCCAAAGCTTATGGCCGCTGAGCTTTACAAGCCATTCATCATCCGCAAGCTCATCGAGCGCGGTATTGTGAAGACTGTAAAGTCTGCAAAGAAGATTGTTGACCGTCGTGAGCCAATCATCTGGGATATCCTCGAGCATGTAATGAAGGGTCACCCCGTTCTCCTGAACCGTGCGCCGACACTTCACCGTCTCGGTATCCAGGCTTTCCAGCCTAAGATGATTGAGGGTAAGGCAATCCAGTTGCACCCGCTTGCATGTACAGCGTTCAACGCCGACTTCGACGGTGACCAGATGGCGGTACACTTGCCACTCAGCAACGAAGCGATTCTGGAGGCTCAGATGCTGATGCTCCAGTCACACAATATTCTGAACCCTTCAAACGGTGCTCCTATCGCCGTTCCTTCACAGGATATGGTACTTGGTCTTTACTACATCACCAAGCTGCGTGAGGGTGCCAAGGGCTCAGGCATGACATTCTATGGTCCTGAGGAGGCTATGATTGCCTACAACCAGGGCCGCGTAGAGGTTCATGCACCCGTCAAGGTCATGGTTGAGGACCGTGACGAGAACGGTGAATATGTACAGGTACTCCGCGAGACATCTGTGGGACGTATCATCGTCAACCAGATTGTTCCACGCGAGATGGGCTTCATCAATACAATTATCTCTAAGAAGTCACTCCGTGACATCATTACTGAGGTTATCAAGCGTGTAGGTGTTGCCCGTTCGGCAGAGTTCCTTGACGGTATCAAGAACCTTGGTTACTACATGGCGTTCAAGGGTGGTCTTTCATTCAACCTTGATGATGTCATCATTCCAAAGGAAAAGGAGGAACTTGTACGCAAGGGTAATGAGAAGGTTGAGGAGATTCTTGCAGAGTATAACCTCGGTCTTATTACAGACAAGGAACGTTATAACAAGGTTGTCGATGAGTGGACACATGTTAATGCCGACCTTGCAAACGTCCTTATGAAGACTATTTCAACCGACGACCAGGGCTTCAACTCAGTATACATGATGCTCGATTCAGGTGCCCGTGGTTCTAAGGACCAGATCCGTCAGCTCTCTGGTATGCGTGGTCTTATGGCCAAGCCTCAGAAGGCTGGTTCTGAAGGTGCACAGATTATCGAGAACCCGATTCTTTCTAACTTTAAGGAGGGTCTTTCGGTGCTCGAGTACTTTATCTCTTCTCACGGTGCGCGTAAGGGTCTTGCCGATACCGCTTTGAAGACAGCCGATGCCGGTTACCTTACACGTCGTCTTGTAGACGTTTCTCACGATGTCATCATCAACGAGGAGGATTGCGGCACATTGCGTGGTCTTGTTTGTACAGCACTCAAGAACGGCGACGAGACTGTGGCTACTCTCAGCGAACGTATCCTTGGCCGTGTATCGGTACACGATGTCGTTCATCCTACAACAGGCAAGATTATTGTCGCTTCGGGTGAACTTATCACAGAGGCTATTGCCGATGAGATTGAGAAGTCACCTATCGAGAGTGTAGAGATTCGTTCAGTTCTCACTTGTGAGTCTAAGCATGGTGTCTGCGCCAAGTGTTATGGCCGCAACCTTGCAACAAGCCGCATGGTTGAGAAGGGTGAGGCTGTCGGTGTCATCGCTGCACAGTCTATCGGTGAGCCTGGTACACAGCTTACACTCCGTACCTTCCACGCCGGTGGTACCGCTGCCAACATTGCAGCCGATGCTACAATCCGTGCAAAGCACTCTTCACGCCTCAAGTTCGAGGAGTTGCGTACTGTTGACACTGTAGAGGCCGACGGTACACCGGTGAAGATTGTTGTAAGCCGTTTGAGTGAGGTTCGTTTTGTTGACGTGAATACAGGCATTGTCCTCTCTTCACACAACATCCCTTACGGTTCTAAACTGTATGCTGGTGAGGACGAACTCGTAGAGAAAGGCAAGGTAATTGCTGCATGGGACCCATTCAACGCTGTTATCGTGACTGAGGTTGCCGGTAAGGTTGAATTTGAATCAGTAATCGAGAATATCACATATAAGGTAGAGACCGATGAGAGTACAGGTCTGCACGAGATTGTCATCATTGAGTCTAAGGACAAGAACAAGATTCCTACCGTACATATCAATGACGAGAACGGTAACTCACTGCACAACTACAACTTGCCTGTAGGCGGTCACGTGGTTGTTGAGGACGGTGATGTTCTCAAGGCCGGTGATGTACTTGTCAAGATTCCTCGTGTGTTCGGTAGCGCAGGTGATATCACCGGTGGTCTTCCACGTGTAACCGAGCTCTTCGAGGCACGTAACCCGTCTAATCCTGCAGTCGTTTCTGAAATCGACGGTGAGGTAACCATGGGTAAGGTTAAGCGTGGTAACCGCGAAATCGTTGTGACTTCAAAGGTTGGCGATGTGAAGAAGTATCTTGTTGCTCTTTCTAAGCAGATTCTTGTTCAGGACGGTGACTATGTACGTGCCGGTACTCCGCTTTCAGACGGTGCTGTAACTCCATCGGATATCCTTGCTATCAAGGGTCCTACCGCCGTTCAGGAGTATATCGTTAACGAGGCACAGGATGTCTACCGTTCACAGGGTGTGAAGATCAATGATAAGCACTTTGAGATTATCGTACGCCAGATGATGCGTAAGGTACAGATCAATGAGCCGGGTGATACACGCTTCCTCGAGTTGCAGATTGTTGACAAGCTTCAGTTCCAGGAGGAGAATGATCGCATCTGGGGCAAGAAGGTGGTTGTTGACGCAGGTGATTCAGAGAACCTCAAGCCGGGTCAGATTATTACAGCCCGCAAGCTCCGCGACGAGAACAGTATGCTCAAGCGTCGTGACCTCAAGCCTGTTGAGGCACGTGATGCACAGCCTGCTACATCAACACAGATTCTGCAGGGTATCACACGCGCTGCATTGCAGACACAGAGTTTCATGTCAGCTGCATCGTTCCAGGAGACAACAAAGGTGCTCAACGAGGCTGCTATCAACATGAAGAGTGACTACCTGCTTGGTATGAAGGAGAACGTTATCTGCGGTCACCTTATCCCGGCCGGTACAGGTCAGCGTGAGTTTGGCAAGATTATCGTCGGCTCAAAGGACGACTACGACCGCATCCAGGCCAACAAGAAGGTTGTGTTGGATTTCTCGGATGATGTAATCGAATAAAACTGATAATCACAATATGTGACGGGCACGCAATTGCGTGCCCGTCTTTCTTTATATTATTATAAAATATCTTGTTTTTATAATAATTTAAAATTAATTTTGCGTCACGTACGTATATAGGATTATTGTGCATGAACGAGACTCTGCAAATAGATATTGATAAGATTTTGGCTGCCAAAGCCGGCAAGAAGGCGCGTTATGTGCCCCGTTTCCTTGTCTCTTATCTCAAGAAGATTGTGCATCAGGATGAGGTGAATTCGTTCCTGTGTGTCAACCATGACAAGCGTGGACTCGATTTTGTCAACGCTTTCATGGAGTACTTCAACAATACGTTCGAGGTAGTCGGTCTTGAGAACTTGCCCAAGGAAGGTCTGTATACCTTCGTAAGCAACCATCCGTTGGGTGCGCAGGACGGTCTGGGTCTTGCATATATACTTGGACCGTACTACAAGGGCAGGATAAAGTTTCTTGTCAATGACCTATTGATGAATATCCCGCATCTTGCAGAGTTCTGGGTTCCCATCAACAAGACAGGCCGTCAGGCCCGTAATTTCCCTCAGCAGGTGAATGCTGCATTTGAAAGTGACAATCATATCGTAATGTTCCCGGCCGGCCTCTGCTCGCGCAAGGGAAAGAACGGCATTCGCGACCTTGAGTGGAAAAAGACATTCATTACAAAAAGCGTGCAGTCTAAGCGCGATATCGTCCCCATACATTTTGAAGGCGAGAACTCCAAGTTCTTCTATCGCCTTGCAAACGTGAACAGGATGCTTGGCATCAAGTTCAACATTGCAATGCTCTATCTTAGCGATGAGATGTTCAAGAACAGGGACAAGAGATTTAAAGTCACGATTGGTAAGCCGATACCGTGGCAGACATTCGACAAGAGCAAGACTGCGGCTGAGTGGGCGCAGTATGTCAAGGATGTCGTTTATACTTTATAGAATTATTACAGACACAATATGGAAGAGATTATAGCCCCGGTTCCCAAGGAACTGTTGAAAGCTGAACTGACAGAGGATAAGCGTCTACGTTTTACCCATAGGAGTGACAATGAGATTTATGTTGTTACAGCGTTCGATGCACCGAACGTCATGCGTGAGATCGGTCGTCTGCGCGAGATTGCATTCCGTGCGGCAGGTGGCGGAACCGGCAAATCGGTCGACATTGATGAATTCGACACAATGGATGTTCCTTACAAACAGCTGATAGTCTGGAACCCTGATTGTGATGACATCATCGGGGGATACCGTTTCCTTTGGGGTAAGGAGGTTGAGATTGATGCCAATGGTGAACCACGTATGGCCACAGCACATGGCATGTTCCATTTCTCCGAGAAATTCCTTAATGATGTCCTGCCTTATACCGTAGAACTCGGACGTGCCTTTGTGGCTCTGGAGTACCAGTCGACGCGTATGGGTTCAAAGAGCCTATTTGCACTTGATAACCTGTGGGATGGTCTTGGTGCATTGACTGTTGTCATCCCCGATGTGAAATATCTTTTCGGTAAGGTGACAATGTATCCTTCGTACCTGACAAAGGCACGCGATATGATACTGTACTTCCTCAAGAAACATTTCCCCGATAAGGATTCATTGGTGGTTCCGGTAAGTCCGGTACAGATGGAGACAGATGAGGCGGAACTTGCAGCACTCTTCTGTAAAGAGAATTTTAACGAGGATTACCGTACTCTCAAGCAGGAGGTTCACAAGTTCGGACTTGCAATTCCGCCGATGATAAACGCATATATGGGCCTGTCGCCAACAATGAAAATCTTTGGAACAGCGGTCAACCGCGATTTCGGCAATGTGGAGGAGACTGGTTTGCTCATTGCTGTGGATGAGTTGCGCGACGATAAGAGAATGCGTTACATTGAGTCGTTTGCACGCGAAAACCCCGATGCCATAAAACTTACATCCGGTGCAAACAAGGTGTTTTACATCCCGGGTAACAAGAATTGATGAATATTATATTTAGGGGCTCCGGGAACATTAATTGAATCCCGGAGTTCTTTATTTAAACAGGATAAAAATTATGAAAGTAGAGATAATCAACAAATCGAAACACCAGTTGCCGTCATATGCGACATGTCTCTCAGCAGGTATGGATTTGAGGGCAAACCTTGACCAACCGATAGAACTGCAACCATTGCAGCGTGTACTTGTACCTACAGGACTTTTTCTTGCTCTTCCTGCGGGTTTTGAGGCTCAGGTGAGACCTCGTAGCGGACTTGCAATAAAGAAGGGCATTACTGTGCTCAATTCTCCAGGTACAATTGATGCCGACTATCGTGGTGAGGTGTGCGTGATTCTTGTCAACCTCTCCAATGAGCCGTTTGTCATCGCAGATGGTGAACGCATTGCGCAGATGGTAATAGCTCGCCATGAACAGGTAGAGTGGTGTCAGGTAGAGGTTCTTGGCGAGACTGAACGTGGTGCCGGAGGTTTCGGACACACCGGAGTTTGATTCAGGTGTCATTAAAATTTACATTGATATAAATGAGGCGTTTCACTCAATATATGACGGCATTGCTGTTGCTGCTACCTTTTGCCGTCTTTGCGCAGCATGGCGCTGACGGCAAGGCACGTGAACGTGCTGCAGAGTATTATTATCTGCAGGCAATATCCTTGCTCGAACAGGACAGTCTTGATGCCTGTTTTGAGATGCTTGAGCACTGCCGCCGTCTTTCTCCCGAATCGTCGGCTGTCAAGTATGATTTGGCTTCTTTCTACCAGTTCCTGGGCAAGGAGTCCCAAGCGCATGAAATGCTGAAGGATATCGTTGAAAAGGAACCTCACAACATTAAGTATTGTGAGGCACTTGTGGAGTTCTACGGCAGAGCCAATGACCGGGCATCGGCCATTGCCATGTACGAGAAGATGCTCGACTACAGCGATTCAAAAAGTGATATATATATGTCACTTTATTCTCTGTACAACGATGAGCAGGAGCATGAAAAGGCTGTAGAAGTGCTGGACAAAATTGAAAAGGCCGAGGGTAAGAACGAGACTATATCGCTGCACCGTGTCAAACAGCTGCTTATACTGCAGGATAGCACCCGAGCACTCGCTGCGGTACGTCGCATGATATCCGATTTTCCCGACAACCAGCAATGCCGTTCTCTCCAGGGCGACATATATTCCATTTTCGGTGACTACGCAAATGCCGAGAGAGTCTATTCCGATGCTGTAGGCAATGATTCGACCGATGTGGCTTCCCTCTCATCGCTTTGCAACATATATCTGATGACAGACAGGGATTCCCTCTATTGTGAAGCCGTGGAACGTTTGCTCAAGAGTGAAAGGATTGACGTGGAACAACGCGTCTCCACACTGCTTGATTATGCGCGCTACAAGGAAAGGATGGACACTACATATATGTCCGGTTTCTTTGAGGAGATGCTCTCGCTGCCATATGACCGTGTTGAGGTTGCCGACCTCTATGTGCAGTATCTGCTTTACCGTAATGCCTCACCCGAGGTCGTGACCCCGGTTCTTGACAGAATCCTTTCTATGGAACCCGATAACCGTTCGGCACTTCTGCAGAAACTGATTTACGCCATTGACAGTGAGGATTATGAGGAGGTTGTCAAATGTAGTGACAATGCACTGCTCTACATCCCTGATATGCTTGAACTCTACTACTACAAAGGAGTTGCCAAATATCTTCTTGGCAACAAGGAGGAGGCTGTCAAAGTTTACGAGGACGGTCTTGTCCGTCGTAGCGAGGAGAGTACCTTTTCAATAACAGCAAGGGTGTTTACTGTTCTTGGAGATACGTATCACGAGCTAAATATGCAGGACAAATGTATGGAGGCGTACGATTCGGCCCTGGTATACAATCCCTCGGAACTTACTGTGCTTAACAATTATGCCTATTATCTCGCACTTGAGGGAAAGGACCTGGAACGTGCTCTTTCCATGAGTGAGAAGACGTTGGCGCAGGAACCCGATAACGCAATATACATAGATACCTATGCGTGGCTGCTTTTCTGCATGGGGCGGTACGAGGAGGCCAAGGCCTATGCCGAGAAACTGATACTGGTAAACGCGGATATGAGTGCCGTTGAATATCACCACTGTGGTGACATCTTTGCCAAATGCGGTAATATTGTGCGTGCAGTAGAGTATTGGGAAAAGGCTCTTGAACAGGGCGATACTTCAAAGGTGCTGAAAAAGAAGATAAAGAAACGTAAATACTATGCCCGATGAATAGGTCCTGCTGTTACATATTTCTGTTCCTCTCACTTCTCCTGTCGCTTTCGGGCTGCAGCAGCAGACGTGTGGCAACAGTGTCGGGTGGTCATGTGACTGCTGATTCGGTCTTGCTTGTGCCCTCAGCAACCAGAGAGGTGGAGTATCTTGCGTGCAGCATGAAAATGAGTGCCTCAGTCAATGAAGAGTGCGCTACAGCCAAAGGCAAGTTGCGTATAAAGGCCGGCGAAGGTATCCAGTTGAGTGCCACGGCCATGGGGCTTATGGAAGCCGCCTGTTTCGAGTTCCTTCCCCATTCTGTCAGGTTTATATATAAGATAGACAAGATATATGCCGATGCTCCATATGCCGGAGTTCCTTTCCTTGACAGGACCGGTACCGATTACCGTATTCTCGAGTCTGTTATTCTCAACAGGATGTTTTCGCCCGACGGAATCCCTTTTGAGAAGGCGCTTGACGGGATGGATGTTGCTGATGAAGGAGGCTATGTGACGGTTACAACATCGCGCAAAGCAGCAGTGGTATATAAATTCTATCTGGACAAGAACAGCGGCAACCTTGTAAAGAGTGAGGGTTCTTATGCCAACGGAGGCAATGTGGTTTGCCGTTATGCCGATTTTGTTGATTTTGATGGCCTGCTGTTCCCGCAGACAGTTGAACTGTCGTTCAAGGGCGAGGGAGTCTCCGCAGCATTGACTCTTAGGATGAGTAATCTCAAGAAAGACATGTTCACATTCTCCCCGCGCCGTGTATCCGGGGCATATCAGAGATTCAGCCTTGAGGCAATCCTCGGGTCTATGGGAAATATGGATTGACACGGGCTATACTAATTCAAGACGATACCTATGAAAGAAAATATCATGAAGAACATACTCTTTTTCTGCCTGTTGCTGGCACTCCCTTTCTGCACCTCGTCTGCACAGAACGCCAAGATAAAGAAGATGCGCGGTCAGGCTACAACACTCAATAAAGAGATTGAAGAGCAGAAGAAGATACTCTTGTCGACGCAGGAGGATGTCAACAGCCAACTGCGTAACCTTAGTGTCCTGGAGGCACGCATTAAGAAACAGAAGTCTTTGGTCACACTCCTGAAAAACGAGATAAAAGGCATTGATAACGAAATTAAACAGATAAAATCCGATATCAAGGTACAGGAGACACGTGTAGGTAAATCGCGAAAAGAGTATGCCGAGGCTCTGCGCCGTACGCGCAAATACAGCAAACTGAACAATAAACTGCTGTTCCTTCTCTCTTCCGAGGATTTCAATACCCTGTTGCGCCGTTACCGTTATGCAAGTGAATATATGGATGCGCATGTCCGTCTTGCCGAGAGTCTGCAGAATCAGATAGACATCCTTAATGGCAAGAAAAGTGAGCTTGAAAGCGCTAATGAAGCAAAAAAGGTTTCACTTAAGGAGCAGGAGACCGTTACTGCAGAGTTGCAACAGCTTGAAAAGGAACAGCACACCGTTATAGCGAAACTGAAGAAGCAGTCGGGTAAGGTACAGGCCGAAATCAATAAGAAACAGAAAGAACTGGACAAACTCAACAAGCGCATTGACGCTGAGATTGAGAGAGTGCTTGCCGAGGAACGTGCTGCAAGGAAACGTGCCGAGGAGGCAGCGCGTAAAAAGAGGGAGGCTGAGAAAGCCAAGGCTGCCAAGTCCGGCAAGACATCAAAGAGTACAACAAAAAGCGAGGAGAGTTATGCCGATAATGCCGGTGTTGCCAAAATGACAGGCACTTTCCTGAAGAACAAGAAGAGTATGCCTGTCCCCATCACCGGTCCCTATCTTGTGGTAGATGAGTTCGGAACAAAGAATGTCATAGCAGGCAAGGGTAATGTACAGATAAACAACAAGGGTATTGTCCTTGAGGGCAGTAAAGGTGCGCAGGTGCGTTGTATATTCGACGGTAAGGTGACCGCCGTTGTCAATGACGGCAACTATCACTTCGTGCTTGTGCGTCACGGCGAGTACATTTCGGTATACAGCAATGTCTCCAACATGCGCGTAAGCGGTGGCGAGACGGTGAAAGCCGGTGCCATCCTTGGCGATGTGGGAGTTGATGCAAGGACCGGAACGCCAAGGATCCAGTTCCAGCTGCGTAAGGAGAAGCAGATTCTTAACCCTGCCGACTGGCTCAAGATGTAGTGTATATGAATCCCGTTCTCAAACATATTCTTTCACTTCTGCTTGTTGTCATCTCTTGCAGGCTTGAAGCTTCATTGCCGTTCACGTGTTCAGTAGTACAGATGCCAACCGTATGCTCCGACACACTTAGTGGAACCTCCTTGTCCTATTGCCGCAGCAGGAATGCCGAGGCTATGGCTTATTACAACGACGGCCATTACAATCTTGCGATAGAGTGTTTCTGGGAACTATTGGAGTATGATTATCCTCCGGCAATTACGAATCTGGGAATATCCTTCATGAACGGCACCGGCATAAAACAGGATTATGCAAGAGCCTACCAATATTTCCTAAGGGCTGCAGAGATGGGTGAACCCACTGCGCAGATGCATCTTGGAACTATGTATGCATTGGGCATATATGTAGAGCAGTGTGACTCTTCTTCCTATCGTTGGTTCAAGAGTGCTGCGGAACTTGGCAACACCAAGGCCATGAATGCTCTTGGCCATATTTATCTTGACGGAAAATATGTACTGGCCGATAAAGGTGAGGCACGTAGATGGTTTAGACAATCAGCCTTGGCTGGTGACTTGGATGGACTGTATGAGTATGGGCTCCAGCTTGCCATGAATAACCCTGGATACAGGGATAAAGAGTTGGGTACCGGCTATGCATGTATACACTCAGCCGCGACAAATGGGCATCGTATGTCCAGAAAGCTGCTGATGAACGATGCGTTGCGCGAGGGCAATTACAGCACTGTGTTCTGGTGGGCCAAGGCTCTGCACATGAGTGGAGACCACGAAGGCACTAAAGTGTTGGCCGATTGTTACCGCTATGGTCATGGAACGGTGCGGAATAAAAGATATGCGCGCAGGTTGTATCAGGTAGCTGCGGAAAGAGGCAACAGCGAGGCTGCTGAAATCCTGAAGAAAATGTAGAATGGTTTGTAATATAACAGAAGCGGAATCCGGTTTATCGGATTCCGCTTCTGTTATATTATTGTCCAAGTACTTTCCTGAATCTTCTGATGAACTCCTTGGCTTCCGTCATGCTCAGTGTCAGTGGCGGCAGCAGGCGTATTACATTCGTACCGCTTACGCCGGTGAATACATGCTCCTCGAATAGCAGTCGGCGGCGTATTTCCTTTATCGGTTCCTCAAACTCAATGCCAATCATGAGTCCGCGTCCGCGCACCTCCTTTATGTTTTCAATCTTTCTGAGCTCCTGCATCAGGTATTCACCCACGCGGTTCACATTCTCAAGCAGATTCTCCTCCTCCATTGTCTCAAGAACAGCCTCAGCTGCAGCACATGCAAGGTGGTTGCCGCCGAATGTGGTACCCAATTCACCGTATACGGCTTCGAACTTGGGACTGATGAGTACTACACCAATAGGGAATCCGTTGCCGATGCCCTTTGCCTGTGTAATCATGTCGGGCTTTATGTCGGCCCACTGGTGCGCGAAGAACTTTCCGCTGCGTCCGCAACCACTCTGTATCTCATCAAGAATGAGTGTGGTGTCCGTTGCGTTGCACAGTGTCTGCAGCTCCTGCAGGAAACTCTCCTCCGGTATTACTACACCTCCCACGCCCTGAATGCCTTCAATTATGACTGCAGTAACGTCGCCCTTCTCAATCTCGGCGCGTACGCCTTCGATGTCACCGAACTGAAGGTATGTAGTGTGTCCGTTGGCGTTTATCGGAGCAATTATCTTCGGGTTGTCGGTCACTTCAACAGCAAGTGAAGTGCGTCCGTGAAAAGCTTTCTTGAATGCAATCACGCGCTTCTTCCCGTTCTTGAACGATGAGAGCTTGAGGGCATTCTCATTGGCCTCGGCACCCGAGTTTATAAAGAACAGGTTGTAATCCTCGTAACCGCTTATGCGTCCCAACAGCTCGGCAACGTTCTTCTGCAGGTTGTTTATCACCGAGTTGGAGTAGAATCCCAATGTTGCAACCTGGTTGCTTATCTTCTCCACATACTTGGGGTGTGCATGTCCAATGGATATGACTGCGTGCCCGCCATAGAGGTCAAGGTATTCAGTCCCCTTGTCATCCCACACCTTGCAGCCCTCGCCCTTGACGATGTTTACGTCAAAAAGCGGGTATACATCGTACAGTTTCATGATACTCTTTCTTTTTTAGAATGCCGACGGTTTCAGTTGCAGACCAATGGTCTCGGCCAATCCGAACAGCAGGTTCATGTTATGTACTGCCTGACCGCTTGCGCCCTTGAGCAGGTTGTCAATGATTGATGTTATCAACAGCTTGTTGCCATGCTTCTCAAGGTGGATGAGGCACTTGTTGGTGTTCACTACCTGTTTAAGGTCAATCGGTGTGTTCACGATGTGAGTGAACGAGTCACGGTCGTAGTAGCTCTCATATAGCTTGTAGAGTGTCTCGATGTCAAGGTCGCACTTCACTACGATTGTGGTGAATATGCCGCGTGCAAAGCCGCCACGGTAAGGGATGAAGTCAATCTCACCGTTGTAGTCGGGCTGCAGCTGTCTTATGCTCTGCATGATCTCGGGCAAGTGCTGGTGCTCAAACGGCTTGTATATGCTCATGTTGTCGTTTCTCCAACTGAAGTGTGTGCTTGCCTGTGGCTTCACTCCTGCACCGGTGCTGCCGGTAATGGCATTTACCGAGATGTCGCCTTTGAGCAGATGCTCCTTGGCCAATGGCAGGAGACCGAGCTCAATACAAGTGGCAAAGCAGCCGGGGTTCGCAACATAGCGGCTCTTGCATGTGTTGCGGCGGTTCAGCTCGGGCAAACCATAGATGAAGTCATGGTCGTTGCTCTTTATGCGGTAATCCATTGAGAGGTCGATTACCTTCAGCTCGTCGGGCAGTGCGTGGCTCTCCATGAACTTGCGTGTATCGCCATGCGCAGTGCAGAAGAACAGCAGGTCAATCTCCTCGAAAGGCATCTCGTCAGTGAACATCAGGTCGGTCTCGCCATGAAGGCCTGCATGTACGTCAGTAATGCGGTTGCCGGCATTGCTGCTGCTGTGAATGAACTTTATCTCAACTTCGGGGTGAATGAGCAGCAGACGTATAAGTTCACCTGCAGTGTAGCCCGCACCTCCAATAATTCCTACTCGTATCATATTGTATTATAAAAATTATATCTTCTCGTCGGGGTGGCTTGCATAGTATGCACGCAATGGGGTAGAAGTCACCTTGATGAATCCCTTTGCGTCCTCGGCAGTCCAACCCTTCTGCACCTCGCCATACTCGCCGAGCTTGTTCTTTACAAGGTCGTTGGGTGAGACTACACCCACTGTCTCAAAGTGCTTCGGCATGAGTTTGAGGATAGCTGTTCCTGTAACGTTACGCTGCGAACTCTCAAGCATTGCCTCAATGTCGCGCATCACAGGCTCAAGATACTGGCTCTCGTGCAGGAACATGCCGTACCAGTTGGCAACCTGGTCCTTCCAGTACTGCTGCCATTTGCTCAGTGTATATTTCTCGAGGAACTTGTGTGCTGCAATTATGAGCATGGGCGCTGCTGCCTCAAAACCCACACGGCCCCTGATGCCGATGATTGTGTCGCCTACGTGCATGTCGCGGCCGATACCATAGGGGGCGCCTATCTCCTCGACCTTCTGTATTGCCTTGATGGGGTCCTCGAATGTCTCGCCGTTAACGCCTTTGAGCTCACCGTTCTCGAATGTGAGGCGAAGCTCCTCCTCGCCATCCTTCTCAACCTGCTTCAGGTAAGCGCTGTCGGGCAGTCCCTGCTTTGAGTCAAGAATCTCGCCTCCGCAGATTGATGTACCCCAAAGACCTACGTTGTAAGAGTATTTGAGCTTTGTAAAGTCTGCCTTGAAACCATGCTCGTTGAGGTAGTTTATCTCGTACTCGCGGGTCAGTGTCATGTCGCGTGTGAGTGTTATTATCTCCACGCCCGGAGCACATACAAGGAATGTCATGTCAAAGCGTATCTGGTCGTTTCCGGCTCCTGTAGAACCGTGTGCAATGGCGTCGGCACCGATTTCGTTGGCATAACGTGCTATTGCCAATGCCTGGAATATTCTCTCCGAAGATACCGATATCGGGTAAGTGCCGTTGCGCAGCACATTGCCATATATCATGTAGCGCAGGCTCTTGTCGTAATACTCTCCTGTCACGTCAAGTGTGACATACTCCTTTGCGCCCAGTTTGTAGGCGTTCTCCTCGTTCTGCTTCAGCTGCTCGGCGCTGAAACCTCCTGTATTTGCACATGCAGCATAAACCTCATATCCCTTTTCCTTGGCAAGGTACATGACGGTGAATGAGGTATCGAGTCCACCGCTGAATGCTACAACAACTTTTTTCTTTTCCATAATTATATTGCAAAGATAGATAAACGTGCGGAATATATAAAGCCGTATCGTATGTTTCGTGTACGGTTCAATGCATATCCGCCGCTTACGTATCCATAATCGTTTATTTGTTTCTCTTTTCGTGCTTTTCGGGGTCGTAGAGCATGGCTGTGCATATGCAGTAGCGTCTGTCGGTACGCATGAGCACATCATGGTTCACGCAGCCCTGGCATCCCTTCCAGAATGCCTCGTCATCGGTGAGTTCCGAGAATGGTACGGGAACATATCCCAGTTCGGTGTTGATCTTCATAACGGCACCGCCGCTTGTGAGACCGAACAGCTTGGCATTGGGCCATTTCTCCCTTGAGAGCTTGAATGCCTGTTGCTTGATGCGGCGTGCAAGTCCGTGTCCGCGGAACTTCTCCCTTACGATAAGTCCTGAATTGGCAACATACTGCTTGTTGCCCCAACTCTCAATGTAGCAGAATCCTGCGAACTCATCCCCGGCAAGCGCAATGATAGCCTTGCCCTCCTTCATCTTCTGTGCCACGTACTCGTGTGTACGCTTGGCAATACCTGTGCCGCGTACCTTTGCGGCAGCGCTTATAGTGTCAAGAATCTCTTCGACATATTTCTCGTGTTCGGCATTGGCGATAATGACCTCAATGCCATCGTTGTATTCCAGCTCTTCCATCTGTAATAGTGTATCAAATGTTCGGTATAATAGTCCTTAAAGCCCTCATTACAGCAGCGTGTGTCGTGTTTTCGGCTATAATGAGCATTACTGTGTCATCACCCGCTATTGAACCTATGATCTCGGGGAAGTCATAGTTGTCAATGTGGTATGCCAATGTGCCGGCATAACTTGGCTTGGTGTGTATTACGGCAATGTTGCCCGAAAACTTTATTGACAGGAAACCGTTTGCCTCCTGAGGTGTCTCTACGGCACGCACTTCGCCTCTCTCGCCGGCATGGCGGTACTGGTGCGGGCGTGTCAATACATAACGGTAACGTCCTTGGGGGCCAATACTCTTTACCACGCGCAGCTGGTGCAGGTCGCGTGACAGTGTAGCCTGTGTCAGTTTGAAACCCTCTTTCGCGAGTTCACTCAACAGTTCCTCTTGGGAACCGATCTCCTGTGTAGAGAGTATGAGCCGTATGGCATCAAGACGTGAATTCTTTACCTTCATAATTGCATGTTTATTCTTACGAGTTGCAAAATTAGGTATATTTAAACAAAAAACAATCGGTTTTTGTAATTTATTTGCATGAATGCGGTATAAATGCAAAGAATATGCAAAACCGCGTGGTTTTGCATATTCTTTATGGTATACGGATGCTCTTCTCAGTCAAGTTCCTGGTCGGCCTCATAACCGGCAAACTCACGAATCTTGTTCTTGAGCATCGCAAACTGCTTGAAGAGGTCGTGTACAGGCTTCTCGCCATCCTTGTGCATCGGAGCCTTGCAGTAGAATGACATGAACTCCTGGATGCCATACTCGCCGGCACGCTGTGCAATGTCGCTGAAGAGTATCAGGTCGAGTACCAGCGGTGCTGCCAATATTGAGTCGCGGCACAGGAAGTTCACCTTTATTGTCATGGGGTATCCCATCCAGCCGAAAATGTCAATGTTGTCCCAGCTCTCTTTCTCGTCTCCGCGTGGAGGGTAGTAGTTGATGCGCACCTTGTGGTACATGTCGTTGTAGAGCTCGGGGTATACATCGCTGTCGAGTATGTTCTCAAGAGCCGAAGTCTTGCTAACGCGTTTTGTCTCGAAGTTCTCGGGGTTGTCGAGCACCACGCCGTCGCGGTTGCCAAGGATGTTTGTCGAGAACCATCCTCGCACGCCCAACTGGCGTGTGAAGAATGCAGGTGCAAGCACTGTCTTCATCATTGTCTGTCCACTCTTGAAGTCCTTGCCTGTAATAGGGGTCTTCATCTCGTCGGCAAGTTCCCACATTGCAGGGATGTCGATACAGAGGTTCGGTGCACCCATCACGAACGGGCAGCCCTCGCGCATTGCAGCATAGGCATAGCACATGCTAGGTGCCACGTTTGCCTTGTCGTCGGCCTTCATTGCAGCCTCGAACGCCGCAACACTGCCGTGTACCTCGTCGTTGCGCTTGATGAACTTCTCGGTGCTGGCAATCCATATAACTACGACGCGTTCGCAGCCATGCTCCTGCTTGAAGCTGCGTATGTCCTCGCGCAACAGCTCTGTCATCTCCCAGCGTGTTCCTTCCTTTACGTTAGGACCATCGATGTTGCTTGCATAATTCTTGTCGAACAGTGCCTTGTATGGACGTATTGCGTGCAGTTCATCCTTTACCGGGTCAATGTCCCTCTGTTTCAGCACATCGGCCTTTATCGCCGCTTCGTATGCATCGTCCTCGTAGAGGTCCCATGCACCGAATACAATGTCATTGAGGTCGGCAACAGGGATAATGTCCTTTACCTCCTTGTAGCACTTCTCGCTTCCCTTGCCCAGACGCATAATGCCTTCGCAAGCGAATGAACCCACTAGCTTTGCAAGTCCTTTGCGTGCCATCAATGTTCCTATAATGGTAGTTGTCGTTACGGCTCCCAGTCCCACACACATCACTCCAAGTTTGCCGTTAGCCGGCTTGACTTTACACTCTCTCATATCTGTAGTTTTCCTTTTATTAAGCAAAAGAAACGCTTTTTGTTGAACTAACCTAAAATTTTTGCAAAATGTTCCTTCAAATCCTGTAAAATTCTCTTTTTGCGGGATGTTGTGGCGCGTATCCTACATCAGTCCCTCTTTCAGTATCTCGCTTACTGTGGGGTGGGGGAACACCGTGCGGCGCAGCTGTTCCACACTGAGTCCGTTGGTTATTGCCATGCATGCGGTGCATATGAATTCGCTGCATGGGTTGCCCAGCATGTGCACTCCAAGAATCCTGTTGTCGGGCGATACAAGAATCTTGCATAGTCCTGTCTGTCCTTCGTTTTCGGCAACAAAACGTCCCGAGTATGTCATCGGCAGCTTGCACAGGCGGTATTCAACGCCATCGTTTGTGGCCTGCTCCTCGGTCATTCCCACGCTGCTCACCTCGGGGTTGGTGTATACCACTCCTGGTATGGCGTTGTACTCCATGCAATCCTCAATGCCCGTCATATGGTTCACAGCAACTTCGGCCTCACGGCTTGCTGTGTGTGCAAGGAGTGAGAATCCGGTAACGTCGCCGGCCGCATATACGTTAGGCATGCTTGTCTGCATGTGGCAGTTTACCTTTATGCCACGTTCAACCTCAACAGCAATGTTCTCAAGGCCGAACCCTTTCAGCACAGGGCGGCGTCCCACACTCATGAGAATCCTCTCGCCCTGGGCCTGCAGTTCGTTACCGTCAATGTCGGTGTAGTGTACCGTGTTGCCCTCAATGCGCGTTACCTTGCATTGCAGGCAGAACTTGACGCCGCGTTTTTCGTATATTCCGCGCAGCATGCCGCTTATCTCCTTGTCCATGCCGCCAAGAATCTCGGGCAGCATCTCGATTACCATAACTGGTCTTCCAAGGCTGTTGTAAAGACTTGCGAACTCCATACCTATTACTCCGCCGCCAATCACTACAAGGCTCTCGGGTGCCTGTGTCAAGGCAAGCATCTCGCGGTTGGTGAGTACGGCCTCATTGTCCTCAATGCCCGGGATGGGCGGTATAAAGGCCTCGCTTCCTGTACAGATGAGCAGGCGTGCAGCCTCATATTTCTGTCCGTCACAGCTTATTGTGACGCTGTTTGTATCTCCTTTCTCAATGAAGGCCTCGCCGCGTACAACTTCCACGTTGTGTGCCTCCATCTTCATCTTGATGCCAGCGACAAGCTTGCGCACGACTTTGGTCTTGCGGTCGGCCATCTTCTTGTATTCGTATGTGACGTCGGCTGCGGTTATGCCGTACTTCTTTCCGCCCGTGGCGTGGTCATACATCTTTGCGCTGTAGAGCAGTGTCTTTGTGGGTACACAGCCCTCGTTGAGGCATACTCCTCCAAGCTCGCGCTTCTCAAAAAGAACCACCTTCAGGCCTCTTGCGCCTGCATTCTCGGCAGCCACATAACCGGCAGGGCCACCACCAATAATTGCCAAGTCGTACATATTACAATTCATTTAGATAATCAGGGATGTTATAAAAACGGGCGACTATTTAGTCGCCTACAAACATAGCATAAAAAGTTGTCATTTACAACAGAAGCAGTCCGCGGTATTCTATCTGAAATTCTGCTCAATGATTTTCTTTACCAGTGTGGCACCCATCGTCTCAAAAGCACTCCAGTGCCATATGCCCCCGCTTGCCTTGTCACGTCCTGCATAATCCATCATTACGATGCCTGTAGGGCCACTGTTCTTTTCAAGGAATTCTATCACTACGGGGTGCTGTGCCACGGCGTTGCGCTTGTAGCCGGCGGTTGTGGCAAAAGGAGTGAAGCCCAGCCAACGGTTGCGGTATCCGCTTACCGAGTTTATTGTCCATGTGTCACCCGAGGTTTCTGCTGCCAGGCCAAGGAAACGGAGCACGCCCTCTTTCTTTGCCTGCTGTCTCTCCTTGCCGGTGGGTGCGTAAAAGTCCTGTACCATGAGGCTTGCAGTTCTGCCGTCGGCACATGAGGTTATCTTTGCATTGATGGTGCCGCCCTGCGAATGGCTCCATCCTGTTATTATTGCTCCTCTGTTGCATCCCGTATATGCGTTGCGGCTAAGGAATATTATTTTGCCGCGTGCGTAACTAACTTTCATTGCCGGGGAAAAGATTGCAGCCTTGTGACCGATGTTTTCAATGGCTTTGCCCACTGCTTGTGGCCACAGTGCACGTTCGGCAGCGTTTTCGCTGTCATTCTCCTCGCGCAACAGTACAATGGCGAACTCGGTAGGGTGTTGCTCCAGCATGCTGCGAAGAGTCTCTAAAGCCTCTTGAAATGTGATTCTTGTCTTTGCAGGCCCATGATATATATGCAGTTTCTTGCCATTCACGGCCGGACGCAGGTCAAATGCCCTTACACCGCACTCCCATTGCCCGGCAAGTGTCAGTTCCTGGGTCTTGCCAAGCCCTGCAACCATCAGCAGGCCCTCGCCCGTAGCGGCATCGTGTGCTCCGGGGATTGAGAGTGATGCAACGGTGCGCGCGTCGTCAAGGCGCGACATCCAATTGCAACAGTCAGTGCTCTGTGCTGCAACCATCAGCGGGCAGCAGAGTATCAGCTGTATGTAAAGAATGAACGCTTTCATAGGTCAGGGCTGTCAATCTCTCTCGCGCGAGAATGAATATGGAACATCCTCCTCTGCCGTGCCGCGTGAGAAATTGGGGCCGGGTGTCATCTTTATTCTTAGCGTTGCTCCGCCGGTAAGTGCGTCATGCTTAATGTAGTTGTGACTGTACTCCTTTCCGTTCAGCCACATGTTGCCAATGAATCTGTTCTTGCGGCTGTTCTCCTTGGCTTCAATGGTTACGGTCTTGCCGTTCTCAAGGTGAATTGACGCTTTGTCGAACAGCGGGGCACCAAGTACATACTCCCCGCTTGCAGGGCACACAGGGTAGAATCCCAATGCTGTGAATACATACCATGCCGATGTCTGTCCGTTGTCCTCGTCGCCGCAATAGCCGTCGGGCGTGGGCGAGTACATGCGTTCCATTACCTCGCGCAGCCAAAGTTGCGCCTTCCATGGCTCGCCTGCGTAGTTGTAGAGGTAAATCATGTGCTGAATCGGTTGGTTGCCGTGTGCGTAGTTGCCCATTGCCATCACCGTCATTTCACGTATCTCATGTATGGGGAATCCGTAGTAGCTGTCGTCGTATGTGGGCGGGAGTGTGAATACCGAGTCGAGCATCTGCACGAACTCCTTCCGTCCACCCATCAGGTCTATGAGGCCCTGCACGTCGTGGAATACCGACCACGTGTAGTGCCAGCTGTTGCCCTCGGTGAAATTGCCTCCCCACTTAAGCGGTGAGAAGTTCTCCTCAAAATCTCCATTGCTCTTGCGTCCGCACATCAGGTTGTACTCCTTGCGGAACAGGTTGCGGTAGTTGAGTGCGCGCTTTTCGAGTTCGCGTATCTCCTTTTGGGGGCGTCCGATGGCCTTTGCCACCTGCAGTATGCACCAGTCGTTGTAGGCATACTCCAGCGTGCGTGCAGCACTCTCATGTATCTTTACGTCGCAGGGAATGTATCCCAGGCTGTTGTACTGCTCGTGTCCCAGACGTCCTGTCGATGATACCTCGGGGTGTACGGCATTTGTTCCGTGCAACAGTCCTTCGTAGAGTAGTCTGGTGTCACTTGTTCTTATGCCCTTTACATATGCATCGGCAAGCACTGATGCCGAGTTGTTGCCCACCATGCAACCGCGGTGTCCCGGGCTAGCCCACTCAGGGAAGAAACCGCTCTCGCGGTAGGTGTTGAGCAGGCCCTCCTGAATCTCGGCGTTCACAGAGGGGTATACAAGGTTCAGCAGCGGGAACAGTGAACGGAAAGTGTCCCAGAATCCCGTGTCGGTGTACATGTATCCGGGCAACACCTTCCCGTTGTACGGGCTGTAGTGCACGGTCTTGCCATCGGCTGTCACCTCATGGAATTTGCGCGGGAAGAGCAGGCTACGGTAAAGGCATGAGTAGAATGTACGCATCCGGTCAATGTCGCCCTCAACTTCAATCCTGCCAAGTACGCTGTTCCATCTGTCGCGTCCTTGTTTCACAAGCATGTTGAAGGAACGCCCGTCAAGCTCGCGCAGGTTGGTCATGGCCTGCCCGGTGCTTATGAATGACGATGCAACGCGTGCATGTACAATCTCGCCTTTGCTGGTACTGAATCCTATTACCGCTCCCGTGTGGAAGGCTGTCTGCTGTAGCGTGTTTTCTTTCAACTCCTGTAGTCTTGCGCTGTCTGCGGCAAAGGTGGCCGTGTAGGTGAACGGCTTGTCGAACTCTATTACAAAGTAGTTGCGGAAGTTCGCGGGCACACCGCCGCTGTTGCGCGTGGTGTAGCCTGTAATCATGTTCTTCTCGGGGATAATCTCAATGTGCGACCCTTGGTCGTACGCGTCAATGACAACGTATGACTCGGCTTGCGGGAATGTGAAACGGAACATCGCTGCACGTTCGGTAGGGGTCAGCTCCGTTAGAATGTCATAATCGGCAAGGTACACCTTGTAGTAGTGTGGCAGTGCCATTTCGCTTTTGTGCGAGAACCAGCTTGCTCTCTCGCGTTCGTCCATTTTGGGCTTGCCCGTGACAGGCATTATGGAGAACTGCCCATAATCATTTATCCATGGGCTCGGCTGGTGCGTCTGTTCAAAACCATATATTTTGTTGGCGGTGTATGTATATTGCCAACCGTCGCCCATCTTTGCGGTACGTGGTGTCCAGAAGTTCATGCCCCACGGCATAGCAATCGCAGGGTAAGTGTTGCCTGCCGACAGTTCAAACGACGACTGCGTTCCCATAAGCGGGTTTACATACGCAGTGTAGTCCTGTGTGGCTATATCCTGGGCGCTGGTGACTGCGCACAGCAGGGTAATGATTATGAGTGATAAGAGTCTTTTCATGTGCGTGACTGGTCCAGTCTTTTAGAAAACTTTGTGCGGGTATAACGGCAACTCCTTACATATTGACTGCGAGAGGCAGATGCAGCGCAACGACTCGGCAAACTGTTCGGGAGTGCGCGCGCCTACAAGCACCGATGTCACACCCTCCTGTGCAAGCACCCATGCAAGCGACATGGTGGCAAGTGACGTGCCGCGTTCAACAGCCATTGCGTTGAGGCTGTTAAGGTATTCTATAAGCTCCGGCGTCAGTTTCTCCTGCTGTAGCGACCCGCCGCGTGCCATTCTGGAGTCAGTGGGGATGCCGTTGAGGTAACGTTCGGTGAGCAATCCCTGTGCCAGTGCCGAGAAAGAGATGAATCCCAGACCCTCGGCCTTGCAATAGGCGGGAATGCCTTCCTCCTGAACAGCTCTGTCGAGCAGGTTCAGGCGTCCCTGGAATATGAGTGGCGGCACGCATTGTTCGCGCAGGAAACGATTGGCATATTCCAGTGCCTCAAGCGGCCAGCGCGATATTCCAATATAAAGCGCCTTGCCCGAGTGTACAATGTCCACAAGCGCCTGCAACGTCTCGTCAAGCGGCGTCACGGGGTCGTAACGGTGTATGTAGAAAAGGTCGACATAATCGAGCTGCATGCGCGAGAGGCTCTGGTCGAGGCTCGATATAAGATGCTTGCGCGAACCCCAGCTGCCATAAGGCCCCTGCCACATGTCATAACCCGCTTTGGAGGCAATGAAAAGTTCGTCGCGGTGAGTGGCAAAGTCATCCTTCAGCATACGTCCCAACAACTCCTCTGCAGCACCCGGAGGCGGACCGTAGTTGTTCGCCAAGTCAAAATGCGTGACACCGTTGTCAAACGCCAGGCGTGCTATCGCACGGCAGTTCTCATACGAAGCATCCCTGCCGAAGTTCTGCCAGAACCCAAGGCTTACCTTAGGCAACAGAATACCGCTGTTGCCACAACGGCGGTACATCTCACCCGCGGCATCATACCTCGCCGCCGAAGCAATATACTTTTCCATATATCATATCCTTTGATTATGTGCGAATATACAAAAAACTTGGAAACAACACAGCGGTTGCTTCCAAATTCCTGTCAATGCCCCCGGCAGGCAAGGCCTTGCCGCGTGCAAAATATGGTTATAGCTTAGTCCGGGTTTATGGATTTGTTTCTGCATAACCTATCATAAAATATAGAAAATGCAAGGTTTTTGCGTATTATATGATAGGTTGAGCAAAATTATTTGTTGCTTGTTAGGCTTATGTCTTTGTTTCTGATGATGTGATTATATCGCTGCGTGTTGAACAGATGATATTTTGTTCTAAAGATATTTTCAAAATAAATTTCCATTATTGTGATGAAAGTGAAATAAAATCACTAATTTTGTTACAAACGAACAAAGTTATGGAAGATATAAACCGCATAAAAGTAGTTTTAGTTGAGAAAAAACGTACCAATAAATGGTTGGCCGAGCAGTTGGGTGTAAACCCATCAACCGTTTCAAAATGGTGCACCAACTCATCGCAACCCGACCTCAATAGCTTGCTTAAAATCTCAGATTTACTTGGGGTTGATATAAAAGAGTTGATTGTTAGAGAGTATAAAACGTTGTTTAATAGATAGATTTGTTTATAAAGTCATTGACTATGAATAAGATTAAAAAAGTAGAAGAATTGTCTATAGGACAACTAAAGACCGTTTTGATTACTATTATTTCAGAAGAAGGTTTTATTAATATCAAAGATCATGATAATGTTTTAGAAGCTTATTTGGATAATCCAATGAGCCCAATAACTAATATATTCATGGTTTTCCCATTTCAGCTAAGTGGAGATGTAGATATAGATAAAATATGCGAAATGATTTTACAAGAGCAATCTAAGTATTCAGCGAATAATGTAACTATTGTATCTAAAAACCACATATCTAACGGCTTTCAAAGTGAAATTGACTCTAGGATTTCACATTTTAGAGTTAATTATATTGGACGTGATAGATTGATAAAATTAATAGATAAAGATTACCCAGAGCTATGGAAGCATGATGACATCTCACTTCTAAAATACGAAAACGATTTCTTGGAAAATGTTAAACAAGAGAATCAATTGAGACGTTTGAAATTGCCTAGTGAAAAATGTCAGAAGTTGCTTGATATATATATAAATCCTCAACTTTTTTCATATGAAGAAGATGTTAAGACGCATACAATCACTAGAAAACGAGCTGATTTAAGTACACTGATAGCAGAAGAGAAACCGATTATACTATCAGGCGATTCAGGTACAGGCAAGTCGTCTTTGCTCAAACGTTTAGGCTCTATGATGATAGAACAAAACGAAGGTAATGTTGCAATTAAGTACCTACCAATATATATAACAGCCTTTGACTTACTGAAAAATAATTTTACGATAAAAGATGTTGTAAAAAATAAAACTCAAATCTTTTTCCAGTCTAAGGGTCTTGCAGATCTGGCTGCAGATTACAAGATATGCTTACTTATAGATAGTATTGATGAATTTGAGGCGAAAGACCAAAATAATATTTTGAACCAATTAGGAAATCTTTATGAATCAAAAGGGGTTAAATATTTTATTGGAACCAGAGAACCTGAACATATTGAAAAGAATTGTGCTAGCAAAAAGAATAAATCTTATGAAATTAGTAAGTTTAATTACGAACAAATCAAAAGATTTGTAAGTGCATTCTTCTCTGGAGATGAGTTTAAAACAAATAATTTGCTAGATGCGTTAAGGGAGAACAAAATCATAGAGCGACTCCCTATAACCCCGCTCACTTTATCGCTTATTTCTATTCTATATGATGAAAGTGATTTTGAAATTCCTGCAACAATTACAGATATTTATGACAATTTTAATGATCTGATTATTGGAAAAGCTGTTGTTTCTAGCAAAGTTGAATTTATAGATATTTCTTTCAAAGAACGTATATTGTCTTTATATGCACTTTTGCTTATGGAAAGTAAAAATCACCAGCCACTTTCCATAGATGAATTTATATTGTATTTTGCTGAATATTACGAAGGAAAGACATTACCTGTAAAAGATGCTCATTTAAAAGATGTACTAATGTATCTAATTCATAATACAGGTATATTATACATCAAAGATGATAAGTGGGTTGCTTTTACTCATGACTCTTATATGGAATATTATGCGGCAATTGAAATATTCAAGTTTAGACGAGAAAAAGAAACAGTTCTTATAGATAGTTTTTTTGATATTCAATGGCAGAATGTTGCAGTTTTTTATGCTGGAAAGACAAAAGACATGCCAGAATTTGCAGAAAAAATAAATGAAAAATTAGCAAATAGTAAACGATGGAATGAATATATATCAGGTATTCAAGGATGCGGTTATTTATTACAAGCCCTCTATCAAACCGATAATAAAATTAGAAGAGATCTTGTTCTAACAGCTTTAAATTTAGTTTTAGAGTCTGATAATGTTTTAAAGAAAATGTCTTCAGATGATAGTGTACTGTTCAGGAATTATCGAATGCCGATATTACATCTAATGAATTTTATTCATTTTTATGAAATGTTTAATTCAATAACACTAAAAGCTCCTTTACAACTTTCATATCAAACACTTAAAAAAGAATTAGATCGTGTTATCGCATCAGAAACGACAGATAAAAGCGTTATCCCTATCATTGGATATAAGTTATTAGAGCTCGCATTTACACTTGATTCTAAACGAATCAATGACTCTAGTGCATTAGAAGAGATTGTATTGCATTCTGAAATATTAAAAGATCCTTCTCTGAATATAATTGCTCAATTTACACTTGATTTAATGGGTAAAGCAGGGTATAAAGAGCTACGTGAAGATTTAAAAAAGAAATATAGTTCATTGTCTATTCCATTAA
The DNA here is from genome assembly GCA_045634085.1 of Bacteroidaceae bacterium. Lineage (GTDB taxonomy): Bacteria > Bacteroidota > Bacteroidia > Bacteroidales > Bacteroidaceae > HGM04593. The sequence goes on along the minus strand of JAZQZM010000051.1, from coordinate 12,750 downwards.
AGGCCTTAATAGATAATCCAACATCAAAGAACAGATTTTCTATATTGGATACAGTAACTGTAGATCGGAAGGTAAAAATATTCGTAGAAGGCAAAACAGATGCACAAATCTTAGAACATGCGTTCATGGTTTTAACTGGCGGCTGTATGCCATATTGGAAGATTACCGTAGCAACTCAGAACGGTAGGGATGGTTCATCTACAATTGTTTCAAAAGAATTGGATGCTGCTTATGGGTATAGTTCTGAATATAGTACCATAATAGGTATATATGATCATGATGGAGCTGGTTTAAGAGAGTACCGAGGCTTGAACAATAAAATTTACCACGAAATAGAAAAGGATTCTATTAAGAAGCATGAGCATGCTGAGGTATATGCATTAACACTTCCTGTTCCAGGCGAAATGAGTAATTATTTGCAAGATAAACAAGATTTTAACATGTTTGAGATTGAACATTATTTTGGGCACGAATATCTAAAAACAAATGGAATGCTAAAAAGTACTGCAATTCCAGATGTCTTTGAAATACGCTCAAGTAGCAAAACATCTTTTGCAAATACTGTATGCAAAGACTTAAATCCTAAAAGTTTCTTGTTTTTTACGGATTTATTTAGGATTATAGACAAAATCTCAAAGGTGGATATAAATTATATAATTTAGCCTATGAAAGCATTCAGTGAAGCTACACGAGTGCAGATGCCAGCAATGGTTCATCTGACTAGGATTGGATATTCATATTTTGGGAAGCTCAGTGAAGATATGAATGGTACTGTCTATGATGGTGACACTAATATCCTTTTGCAAGTTTTTGAGGAGCAGTTTAAGAAATTAAATCCTGGCCACGAGGGCGAATATCTGCAAGTGTTCAAGGATATTAAGAAGGAACTGAACGACGATGATTTGGGACGAGGCTTTTATAATCGTCTCAAATCGGTTTCTCCTGTAAAGTTGATTGACTTTGAGAATATCAAAAACAATGTCTTCCACTTCACTGCTGAATTCACTTGCAAGAATGGGCAAGATGAATTTCGCCCTGATATAACTTTATTCGTGAATGGTCTACCTCTTTGTTTTGTGGAGGTAAAGAAACCTAATAATCATGGCGGTATGGTTGCGGAAAGTTCACGAATGAATCGTGAACGTTTCCCCAATAAAAAGTTCCGAAGATTTATCAACATTACGCAGTTGATGATATTCTCCAACAATATGGAATATGATGCATTAGGTGGTATTGTTCCTATTCAGGGTGCATTCTATTGTACTGGTGCACGTTCGTCCGCCCCATTCAATTGTTTCAGAGAGGATAATATCAGCCAACAAAAGATTGCTCCATTCCATCGAGATTATGTATATAAGGATATTAACCCTGCCGAGGAAAAGAAAATATTGAGTGATTATAACTGTCAGGTTATTCACACAAGCCCAGAATATCAGACAAACCTTGATTTCAATACTCCAACGAATAGAATATTGACTTCAATGTGTTCACCTAAACGCTTCTTATACATCTTGAAATATGGTATTGCATATGTCAAGATGGAACGAGAGGTAGATGGCAAGATAGAATCTACCGACCAAAAACATATCATGCGTTATCAGCAGTTGTTCGCATCATTGGCAATTCGGCAGAAATTGTCTGAAGGAATAACATCTGGCGTCGTGTGGCATACGCAGGGCAGCGGAAAGACCGCATTGTCCTACCACCTGACCTATATGCTCAATGACTATTTTGCAAAACAGAACAAAGTCGCAAAATTCTATTTCATTGTCGACCGCCTGGACCTTTTGGAACAGGCAACACAAGAGTTTGAAGCTCGCGGCCTTGTTGTGTCCACAGCCAATTCCAGGGCAGAGCTCATGGAGCAGTTCCGAAACAACCAAGCACAACAAGGAACAAGCGGGCAAGCAGAGATTACCGTGATAAACATCCAGCGCTTTGCAGAGGACAAGGAAAAGGTGCGCATAAATGACTATGCAACCAACCTGCAAAGAATATTCATCATGGACGAGGCGCATCGCGGCTACAAGCCTGGAGGCTGTTTCCTTGCAAACTTGTTTGAAGCAGACACCAACGCTATCAAAATCGCACTTACGGGCACTCCTCTGCTTAAAGAAGAACGCGCCTCTTGCAAGGTGTTTGGAGACTACCTCCACACCTACTACTACGATAAGTCCATCGCCGACGGATATACGCTTAAAATCATTCGAGAGGACATTGAAACCTCGTATAAGGAAAAGCTGTCTGATGTCTACGATAAACTCGACGCATTAGTACAGAAGAAAGACATTAGGAAGTCGGAAATCATCGAACATCCCAACTATGTCAACGAATTAGCCCACTACATTAGCTCCGATCTTAGAGAGTTCCGTAAAATCCAAGGCGATGAAACATTAGGCGGAATGGTCATTTGCGAAACCAGTGAGCAGGCTCGCAGACTGTATGAAATATTCCAGGAAGAATGGGAAAAGCACCAGCCGAAGCCTCAGATGTTTAAGCTGCCAGACGGCACAATGGTGATAGGCGAGCCTATTGTAGACTACAAAAGCAAATACCGTCCACTAAAGGCAGGCATTATCCTGCACGACACAGACGACAAGGAAACACGCAAGCAGATTGTAAAGGATTTCAAGAAAAACATGACTATTGACATCCTGATTGTATTCAACATGCTGCTGACAGGATTTGACGCACCTCGTTTGAAGCGTTTGTACTTCGGTCGAAAGCTAAAAGACCACAACCTGCTTCAAGCCATCACTCGCGTGAATCGCCCGTACAAAGATATGCGATACGGATTCCTTATCGACTTTGCCGACATCAAGCGCAATTTCCAAGAAACCAACGAGGCATATCTGCAAGAGTTGAACAGATTCAATGATGTTGACGAAACCGGAGAAGGAAACTCAACCGACACATTTACCCAAGTGATTGAAGACAAGGAAGAAATCATTGAGCAAATGAAACAAATTCGTCAGACTCTATTTGACTACTCATATAATAATGCGGAAGAGTTCTCGTCTGAAATATCAACTGAAGAGGACAAGTCTGTACTGATCGACTTGAAGCATGCGCTGACTGCTGCTAAGAATATGGCAAATATTGTCCGCACATTTGGCGACGACGACATGAAAGAGATGTTTGCCAAGCTGGAAATCTCCAAACTCCCCGAGCTTCTTTCCGAAGTGCAGCATCGCATTGACATCATTAATCAGAAAGAGGCCTTTGGATTGGGAGAAGAGACTAAAACTCTCATCAACGAAGCCATGATGGATATTGAGTTCAACTTCTCAAAAATTGGCTCAGAGGAAATGAAGCTCATAGCCGGAGGGGTAGAACTAAAGGAAAAATGGCAGCGCACAATAACCTCCTTTACCCAGAACTTTGACCAAGACGACCCAGAGTTCATTTCGTTGCGCGAGGCTTTCATGGAACGCTTCAAGGAACATGGTTTTGTGGTAGACACCATTGCCAAGTTTAACGAAGAAACCCAAGCTCTCGATGAGATAATTCAACGTTTGCAGGATTTACAGAAACGCAATAATGCTTTGGTGAAAAAGTATAAAGGCGATGCGAAATTTGCGCGTGTTCATAAACGCATTCGTGAAGTTAACCAAGAGAGAAAAGAGCAGGGCAGACAGCCTATGTTTTCATTCCTCGATGATGAAATCATGGTAATCCTTAATATCATAAAGGAAGACATCGACTCAAAGGTCTACGACAGAAACGACATACTAAAACGGGACGCATACTTCAGCCGCACAGTCATGAGCCTTATTGCCGGCTGCCTGTACCAGTTCCCTCAAATAAAGCCTGACATGGAGGATTATAAATTCATTCAGTCAAGAATATCACAACAATACATCAACCAGTATAACGCAACATACGCAACAGCATAAAAGAATATGTCTACAATTAAAGATAAAACCATCGAGCTCATCGATGCCCTTAAGGCCACATGCAAGACTTATGGCATGGGAAATGACGGCAACGAATATAAGATTATCACACAGGTGTTCTTGTATAAGTTCCTTAATGACAAGTTTGGATACGAAGTAAAGAACGCCAAAAGCGATATTGCCCAGAAAGTCCGCAATGCAGAGAAGTGGGAAACAGCTTATGCAGAACTTTCAGATACAGATCGTATGCTTTTGCAAAGTGCGATTTCCCCTGATGTGCCAATGCTTGAACCATATCACTTGATTTCCAATCTTTGGAACCAGCAAGGCAAGGGTGACTTTGATACGATATTCGATTCAACAATGACGGATATCGCAGAGCAGAATGCCGATATATTCTCTACACAAACTACAGCAAACACAAAAATACCTTTGTTCGAGCCACTGACACAGTTTGTTACAGATAGTGCCCAGCGCGCTCCATTTGCGCGTGCGCTAGTTGATAAGCTTGCTAATTTCTCGTTCGAGGAAGCGTTTGCCGAAAACTACGATTTTTTCTCCAACATCTTTGAGTACCTTATTAAAGACTACAACACAGCAGGTGGAGGAAAGTATGCCGAATACTACACCCCTCATGCCATTGCCACAATCATGGCCCGCCTACTTGTTGGCGATAATGCCAATCTGCACAGCATTGAGTGCTACGACCCATCAGCAGGAACAGGAACTTTGCTCATGGCCTTGAGCCATCAGATAGGCGAAGACAAGTGTACCATTTTTGCCCAGGACATTTCCCAGCGTTCGAACAAGATGCTGAAACTTAATTTGCTGCTCAATGGCCTTGTTTCGTCACTTGACCATGCGGTTCAGGGCGACACATTGGTTGCGCCATATCACAAGAGCGACGACAACCAACAGCTTCGCCAGTTTGATTTCGTAGTAAGCAATCCTCCTTTCAAAATGGACTTCTCAGATACACGAGAAAAGATAGCCGCCATGCCGGCTCGCTTTTGGGCAGGTGTGCCAAAGATAAAGCCAAAGGACAAAGACAAAATGGAGATATACTTATGCTTCCTGCAGCATGTCCTAAATTCTCTAAAAAATACAGGTAAAGCTGCTATTGTTGTTCCTACAGGTTTTATCACATCAAAAAACGGCATCGAAAATAAAATCCTGAAAAAAATCGTAGAAGAGCATTGGATATATGGCTGTATTTCTATGCCAAGCAATGTGTTTGCAAATACCGGTACAAATGTAAGCGTACTGTTCTTTGATAAGTCTGCATCTGCTGAAAAGGTTATCTTGATTGATGCCAGCAAATTGGGCGAGGAGTACAAGGATGCTAACGGACTTAAAAAAGTACGTCTCAGCAATGATGAAATTGAACGTATCGTTACAACATTCTTGAACAAAGAGGCTGTCGATGATTTCTCCGTAGCTGTAACCTACGATGAGATAAAGGAGAAGGGGCATTCTCTTTCTGCCGGACAGTACTTTGACATCAAAATTGACTATGTTGATATCACAGAAGAGGAATTCAACAAACGAATGACTGAATATAAGAACACCCTTACACTGCAGTTTGAGGAAAGCCACCGTTTAGAGGCTGAGATAATGAAACAATTGGATAGCTTGAAATTTAATAATACGAATTTATAAAACTAAGATATGGGACAGTTATATAATATTTATTGTGATGAAAGTTGTCATTTGGAGCATGATGGTGAAATTGCGATGACAATTGGTGGTATATGGTGCCCTCAAAGTAAGAAAGATGAAATATTTCACCGTATACGTGAAATTAAGGAGGAACATGGCCTAAGCAAGAATTTTGAAATTAAGTGGAATAAGGTTTCCCCAGGGCAACTTGACTTCTATATGGATGTTGTCAATTATTTCTTTGATAATAGTGACCTCCATTTTCGTGTATTAGTTATTCCCAACAAACAGGAATTAAAGCATGATTTGTTTAGCCAGACACATGATGATTTCTACTATAAAATGTACTTCAATATGCTTAAAACGCTTTTTGAGCCAGGTTGTGGGTACAATATTTATATAGATATAAAGGATACACGAGGACAGCGTAAGGTTGAAAAGCTGCACGAAGTTTTATGTAATAACCACTATGACTTTGACCGAAACTTAATACGAAAGGTTCAGCAAGTACGTTCTGAAGAAGTTGAACTAGTGGCACTGGCTGATTTGCTGATAGGTGCATTGTCATATATCCATAGGGGTAAAAATACCAGTGAGGCTAAATTGAGATTGATAGAACGTATTAAGGCAAGAAGCGGTTATAATTTGACGGCCAGCACTCTCTATCGCGAGAATAAATTTAACATCTTTGTTTGGAGAAGCGGATATGGGAAATAACGAATACTTTAATCTCCCCGACTTAATTGAATTGAGTGAGTTTGGTGGAGACTTTCATAAATACCTTGAGGCGGTATATGAATGCTTCAAACAGGACTTTATAGCTAAACGCCCTGTGTTTAGAGGCGTGAGGTTGGGATTGAAGAAATATCCGTTATCGCAAGACAAGGAGGCTACCTTCTGGCACATGACATCTGAGGGTGAAGATGAAGCTACAAGAGAACCCGATTTGAGACGCATGGAGAGAATCAAATGGCCTACTCCAATGATAAACCAATCAGAACATCCTTATTTGAAGGTATGGGAGAATACTCGTGGTAACAAAACAAATGTTCTAATCTTCCACGAAGATGAGGGCTATTTGGTAGTATTACGAAAGGCTAAAGATTATATTCTGCCTTGGACGGCCTATTTAGTAACCTATAAGTCCCGTAAGGAAAAACTGTTGAAAGAATACGAGGCTTATATAAAAAGCAAGGAGCGATAAGAATATCGCCCCCGTTTCTCCTTCAACACATGGTTGCTGAGATGGTGCAAAGGTAATTCTTTTTATGTGCATTTGCAAGAATTCCTCCATCTTTTAACTCATTAACGGCTAATTTGTTGCAAAAAACGCGCAAAATGACCACTATAGATAAGCAAAATAAAGAAAAATTAGAAGATAAAATCTCTAAGTTAGCCGAAACTTTGGCGGGTATTCAGGAACGTGCTGTTATTGAATACACGCCATTGGTTAATGATATTTGCAATAGAAAAGCCACTAAAGATGAGGTAGACAATCTTCTAACTTGGATGTTTGATTTCGTGGGAAATGAGAAAATGCTTGTGCTTTTCAAGAAAGTATGCCGCACCTATCTATACACATACCCTGAAGTGGTGGGATTCTATATTATGGAATACCGTAAAGAGTACGATAGAGAGAGCCTAAAGGGTACAAAATACGAATATCTTCTTGAGGAGGATAAAGAACTGTATGAAGATTTATAATAAGAGAAAGCAAGAATGATTGATTACGATAAATTGAATGAACATTTGTTAGAGATGGCAAAAAATGCAGACGGAGGTATAAAACTATCTGCTTTTATGGTTGATCAATTTTTAGGTGGATACCAAAAGATTTCTGAGAAATCCTTGCATGAGGGGATTGAGTATGCCATTGCAAAACAGAAAAAGGAAGTTGAAAGTTTGCCATATGCTAGCAAAGAACAGAAGGAGGCCGAAAAGAATAGAAGAGAATTGATTCTCAAGTTATGCGAGGAACAAATGAAGACTTTTCTTAAAAATCAAAACAGATTACTATAATGAATGGAATCTCACCACGATACCAAATGAGCATTGTTCAGAATATAAATGACCGCTTATTTGAGTTGTACAAAAGTTATGAGGATGTCGCCAATTATCTTGATAAGTGGCACATTGTTTATGATTGTTACGGTGATAATGAGAATTTTTACTTCTATTTCAAGGACGAAGAGAGGAAGAAACTTGATGTAAAGAAAACGCTGCATCACATTGATGGAGAAACGCTTCTAAAAATAGCCGTAGACCTAGGAGTGGAAACTCCTGACTACATACCAAGTATTCCTGTTTTCAAAAATGAATTGAAATCAAGTTATGAAACGGCAAGTCAAACTTTTGAGAAAGCCTTCAAAAATGTAGAAGAAGATCCAAGTTTAGCTGTTGGATTGGCAAACTCTGCATTAGAAAGCATCATAAAAGAAATACTCAAAGATACTAGGATTAATGTTGTATGGGGTGAAAAGGATACATTATATAGTTTAATTAAAAGCATCACTAAAGCATTTAAATTAACTGCAGAAGTAGGAATGCCTGATGAAATAAAAACAATTTCAACTTCCCTAGTAGGTGCATGCAAAGCCATTGAAGATCTAAGAAGTAGTAAAACTATTTTTCACGGAAAGATGGATTCTAATTATATTATTTCCGATTCATTGTACGCTTATTTCATTGTAAATGCAGTATCCACAGTTGGGTTGTTTTTGCTTAATTTTTACAAAGCAAAATTTCCTCCGATTATTAAACCGACCATTGATGTTGATGATTTACCTTTTTAAGAAAAATGAAGAAATATAAATTAGAAGATATTGCTGACTTCAATAAACGAACCATAAATAAGTCAGATTCAATCAAGGAGATTCTTTATCTTGATACTAGTAGCATTACAGAAAATGTTATTTCTGATATGGCTGTCATTGATATTAATAATGCCCCTAGTCGAGCACAACGTAGAGTAGAAAATAATACGATTGTTTATTCAACAGTTCGTCCTCGTCTGAAGCATTATGGACTATTAAGAAGTCCCCAAAGTAACTTAATTGTATCAACAGGATTTGTTACGATTGACCTTAAAGATCAATATAAAAATGATATTGATCCAAGGTATCTATATCTGTTATTAACCCAACCATCTATAACAGAATACATCGGGAATATCGCTGATACAGCGGTATCAGCATATCCTTCTATTAATCCTTCGGATATTTCATCACTTACATTCAATTTTCCGACTCTATATACTCAAAAAACAATTGCTGATATATGGGAGAGTTATGACCAAAAGATAGCGCTTAATCGTGCGATAAATGATAATTTACCGAAACCTGACCATTTATCAGTAGTGGTAACAACTCGTCTCGCTGCTTAGTGAGGTGATTGTTTTCTGCAATATTGGCATCTATTTGAGAATAAATACTCCTTATTTGCTCGAAAAATCTATCAACAAGTTCTTGTTTGGGCATAACCCATTTATTGGCAAGGAAAGTTTCTGTCATAAAGTTCTTTATGCCACTAGTTTTACCTTCATAGTTGAACATTATATCATTCACGTAAAACATCTTCCATGCAAAAAAGAAAAAGACCGAGTATTTATAGCTTTTGAAAGAAAAGGCATGACAAAAGTTTGAGCACGTAATCTTTCCGCCATTACGTTTAATTGTACCTGGTGTGATTAAGGCGCTTCGTCCTGTTGCCTGAGTGGGGCTTCCACCTGAGACCTCAATAACCATATCCCAATCAGAGAGCAACTTGGCTATGTTATTCTTTTTTATATATCGTCTTGGTAAATTGTTTAGTTTAAGAATATCAGCTCCACGGATACAGCCAACTTCAATAGAATTATTTGAAGGAGTATCATTACCCCAATCCCCAGTGTTGTTTTTATCAATGTAGTCATTTAGTCTACAAATAACCCAATTGTGAGGAATGTTCATTTGCAATTCATCACTCCACACCATCTTTCCTCCGCTTGACTTGTATGGTTTACACTCTTCGTTTGGAAAGTCAAACTGCACAAACCAATAGTCGTAGAGCCGCTTTGCCATCGCCTCTAAATTATCATTTATCTGACGATTGATGGTGATTTTAGAGTCAATAGCAGATAATATAGCAACGATTTCGTTTTGTTTTTCAAGGGGAAGATATTCTATTTCAATGGCAGATAACGCATTGTCCATCTGTAGATTCTTGATGCCGGATGTTTTCCCCTCGAAATTAAAGAATACGCCTCGGTTGTATGTGTTTAGCCAATAATAGTAAACATATAATGGATTCCATTCAGGCTTTACCCTTATAGCAGTACAAAAATTAGAACAAACAATAGAGCCAACACTTTCTATTAAGTCCTTGGAAATATATACAACACGACCAGTTGATTGAGTAGGACTACCGCCAGATTTTTCAACAACTATATCTCCCTCTTTGAGCAATTTGGTTTCTATAGTTCTGTTAGATACATATCGTTTAGGGATATTGTTGAAACTATGATTAGAGATAGGTACAATATCTGCACCTCTCACACAAAACACAGTATTTGGAGATTCGTTGGAATATTCCTCATTACCCCAATCTCCAGAAACATATGAATCGATTACCTCTGCTAATTTCATTCTGCACACATTTTCTGCAAAGGTACACGAATTTTGGCAGAAACAGCTAAACCGCCCCTGCTAAAGATAAATAAAATGCTATTTTACAAGCTATCCGAGGAATTTGCGATGTGCGAGTTTCACATTTGTTTGGTTTACCATAGCATAATGTAGGGTAGTGTCAATCTTAACGTGACCTAATAATTTCTGCACCTGCTCGATGGGCATACCCTTGTCAATAGCCATTGTCGCGAGAGTTCTTCTGAATTTGTGCGGATGGACTTTGAGGATATTGGTGCGTTTCCCTAATTGCCGTAAGCGAGCTTCCACACCACTAATGGTGAGCCGTGAGTGTGGGACTGAAAAGCTGACAAATAGAGCCGGATTGTTATCCGTGCGTTCGTCCAAATAGCGTTTCAAATGAATTTTAGTACGAGCATTGAAATACACTTCTCGTTCTTTGTTACCCTTACCAAAGACCACGCACTGCCGTTCTTGAAAATCTATGTCATCACGATTCATTTTAACCAGTTCTCCTACACGAATACCAGTGCTTGCCAGTAGGTCAATCATTGCAATGTCACGAATTTCAGTACAGCTATCACGTAATACCTCCATGCTCTCATCGCTCAGCACCTCCTTGACTAGTGTGTCAGTTCGTACCTTGTGTATTCTGCGCACCGGACTTTTTGTAATATAATCTTCATCCTCCAACCACGAAAAGAAACTGGAGAAGATCCTACGAAGGTTATCAATAGTAACTTTGCTTAACTGTCTTGTATCCTGCTGTGTTGCAAGATAACAACGGATGTCGTTGGTTGTTATTTCACAGACTTGTTTTTGAATCGCCATCAGTAATTTCTCAATAGAAGATTGGTAATAATGGATGGTTTTCTCGGAACATCCTTCGATGCGTTTAGCAGAAAGAAATACTCCTACGAGTTGTGAGTTCTCACGCATCCGCACTTCCTCATCACTTGCTCGTTTGTTAATCTCATACTTGGATAGCTCATCCTCTACTATCTCTGCTACCATTACCATTTGCTCTGCTGTAAAATTGGATTCTAATCGACGGGTTACAGCTTCTAAAAATGTTTCTTTCATATAGTCTTGTATTAAGTGTATTTAATATAAGACTAAATATGTAACTGGGCATGTAAATGATAATTTAGAGGCGATGGCGAAGCAATTGTATGATTATTGGTTTGTGCAGTTTGACTTTCCAAATGAGGAGGGTAAACCATACAAGTCAAGCGGAGGTAAGGTGGTGTGGAATGACAAACTGAAGCGCGAGATTCCAGAGGGTTGGGAGGTTAAAACAATCGGCACATTTGCTGATGTCAAACGAGGCTCTACTATTACAAAAGCACAAACAGTCGAAGGTGATATTAAAGTAGTAGCAGCTGCAACTGATTATTCATTCTTGCATAATGAAGCTAATCGATCTGCATATGTGATTACAGTTAGCGCATCGGGTGCAAATGCTGGCTTTATCAATTTCTGGAGAGAGCCAATATATGCATCTGACTGTTCCACCATTCAGTGTGAAAAAATAGAAGAAACGATATATTGTTACTATTGGATTTTGCATTTCCAGGAACTGCTTTTTACTCAGCAAATTGGTGCTGCACAGCCTCATGTCTATCCAGAACACATCAATAAGATTCCGATTGTTGTTCCTTCGCCAGACATTCTTGCAAAGGTTAAGAACTTGTTAGTGAAAAGCAATCAAAAGCAAAGTGAGATTAGCAGGGAAATAGAAAGTCTCACTAAGCAGCGAGACGAGTTGTTAGCACTACTGATGAATGGTCAAGTGTCGGTAAATTATCATTTATCTATCTTGGTAGTGGCGGCTAATATCGGCAAATTCTCATATTTTATTATTGGTGTCCGATAAAAGAAAATAGGTGATCGAATACTTTATGATGCTGCCGAGAAATTCGATGCATTAAAAGAGAATAAGATTTTCCGTTATAAAAGGAGAAAGAGAGGTGATTTCTGAAGAGAATGGCAAAAAGCTATTCTCTTTTTTGTTTTTAATGGTTATATTTGTTTTGTTTTAATCAAATTCTTATGAAGATAGATTTTGACCGTATAAATTCAAAACCGACTCCATTAATGAATTATCTTGATTCATTAGTTCGTGTACCTGATAACCTCTCTACATTATATCACTATACTTCAATAGAGGCTTTGCTTAATGGAATAATTGTTAATAATCCAAGTGAAGGTAAGGAAATATGTCTATGGGCTTCTAATTGTGAATACATGAATGATCCAGACGAGGTTAAAACAGGACGAAGATTTGCCGAAAAGATATTTGGGATTTCTCAGCCTGATTTTAAAAAGTCGCTTCTCAAATCTGAAGAAAAAATAAGGGAGAAATTGTTTATAACATCGTTTTCTTCAACTAAGGATTGTTTACCTATGTGGAGAATGTATGGAAACAATTGTGGCTCAACTCTAAAAGTTGAGGGGTAAAAATAATTGTTTTATATTTGCTGTCAAGAAATTTTACGACTATGAAACTTGACGGCTACTCATTACTTCTTCCCGAAGGCACACTAAATTATTTTGATGTTATAAACGTTGTA
>JAZQZM010000050.1:0-53365 GCA_045634085.1 Bacteroidaceae bacterium | reverse complement strand
CAAATAGGCAACTATGTCTATGTACCCAAGAAAGAAATTGATAATCTATATAAAGGAATGAAGATATGAAAAAGGCATTTGCAAATACAAGAGTTGCGGTAAAGCTTCGCAAATCCGAACATCACGAAGAGTGGTATCTATACCTTGAAGCATATCCAGTATTCGAACCAGGTAACGACAAGCCACAAAGAGTACGTGAATATTTGAATCGAATTATCAAGACGCCACTTTGGGATAAAACTCGCAATGCCCGTACCACTTCTGACGGGAAGAAGAGTTATAAGCCCAAAAGGGATTTGAACGGAGTTATTTTGTGCAAATCTCAATTGGATCAGGAAATGTGTCTCTACGCAGATGCCGTAAGACGAATCCGTCAGAAAGAATATGACAATGCCGCACTATATTCCGAAACTGATGCAGAACAAGCCGAACAATTAGAACGCTCACATGCAAATTTCATTGAATATTTCGACCATGTACAAAAGACTCGTCATCGGAACAGTTCAGAATCAATCATCGTCAATTGGAGACGTGTATATGAACTGCTAAAAATCTTTGCCAAGGGTGATACTCTTCTCTTTTCGCAAATAGACATGAGACTAATAGAATCATTCCGTACATTTATGATAAATGCTCCACAGGGAGGAAACAAGAGTGGTACTGTCTCACAGAATACAGCATCAACATACTTTTCTATTTTTAAGGCTGCACTCAAACAGGCTTTTATAGATGGTTATCTGACTGTAGATATTGCTGCCAAAGTTAAGGGCATTCAAGAGCAAGAAAGCCGAAGGGAGTTCTTAACAATAGAAGAATTGAACAAATTGGCTCAGACTCCTTGCGACCCTCTACTTAAACGAGCCGCCTTATTCTCTGCCCTAACAGGTATTCGTCATTGTGATATTCAAAAATTGAAATGGTCAGAGTTGGAAGAATTCAATGGCAATTACCGAGTGAATTTCACCCAGCAAAAGACCAAAGGTGTAGAATACACTCCCATATCAGAACAGGCATACCAGCTTTGTGGAGAACAAAAAGAAGGTGAAGTATTGGTATTCGCTGGTCTCCCTGATCCTTCATGGATTAACCGTCCTGTCAAGAAATGGGTGGAAGCAGCCGGAATAACCAAACACATAACCTTCCACTGCTTTAGACATTCCTATGCAACCCTACAACTAGCTGGAGGAACAGACATCTATACGGTCAGCAAAATGCTTGGTCACACCAATGTTCGTACTACACAAATATACGCAAAGGTTATTGATGCCAAGAAAGAGAAAGCTACAGAGACCATCAAACTAGACTTGTCCGATACAGAATAATCTTCTTTTTCTACCCTTATATAAACCATCTGCATATTACATGTGGATGGTTTTCTTTTTATGCTTTCTTATCGCACATACTTAAGATTACCTTATGATTGTCTTATGATTCGTTCCATAAGCATAAATAAATGATAAGTAATTTACCCATCACACTCCTTGATAATCAGTATTATAGCATTATGAAAGTAATGATTCGATTATGATTCTTTCTATGACCCCTATCAGCATAAAATCAGCAATCGTTTTTTATGTTCCTTTGCAGCAAAACCATTCAAATTATCAATAAAATTATGAGCGAAAAGAACATTACTTTTGAAGACATGCCTAAGGCGATGTCATGGATGATGGACAAGTTAAATGAACTAGACTCCAAGATTGATGGATTGAACAACTCTCCACAGACTGCTCCATCAGAGATATGGATGAACCTTAAAGAACTACGCGAGTATCTACCTAGTCATCCAGCAGAACAGACTGTTTATGGATGGACAAGTTGCCATCAAATACCTTTTCACAAAAAAGGTAAGCGCATCATGTTCTTGAAGTCTGAAATCGATGACTGGCTTCATGACGGTAAAATGAAATCACAAAAAGAACTTGAACATGAAGCAGAGAAGTTTATTAAGTCAAAACGTAAAAGACATTTCTAATGGATTCACTTGATTTATGCAATGGTATCAGAATGGAAACTGAAGGAGTTGTGGAAAACAACATTCCTTTAGACTGTTTACCTGCTAAAATCCAGGATATGGTTTTAATGTTGGCCAGACAAGAGAACTATTCCATTGAATACACAATGGCATCACTTCTTATTGCTGCTTCATCAGCTATTGGCAACTCTACTAAAATACATATCCGTGGTGGTTGGAAAAGCAGTCCCATTTTATATATGATATTAGTAGGTCGCCCTGGCATGGGTAAAACTCCACCTTTGGATTTTGCCTATCACCCCATTCGAAAGCATGATTCCAAAATAATCAAACAATTTAAGTTGGATTTGGAGAATTACAATTCGACCATTGAAAGCATGAAAGGAAAGAAGGAGGACAATAGTTCGTTGCCACCTAAGCCAGTTCTTAAAAGAACTATTTTATCCGATTTTACTCCAGAGGCACTGATAAGAGCACTCGATGACAACAAGCGTGGTGTAGTCATCTATGTTGATGAAATAATGGGAATGTTCAATTCTGTTAACCAATACAGCAAGGGACAACTAATCGAGCAACTTTTGACTATTTTTAGCGGGAACCCGCTTGATATCTCAAGATGCGGTATGCCATATCCTATACGCATTGATGATCCTTTTGTTACACTTGTCGGTACCATGCAAACGACCCGTGTTCACGAATTGGTCAGTAAAGGATATAAAGACAATGGACTGATGGATAGAATCATTTTTGAATATCCATCCTCACAACATATTTCCGATTGGCAAATAGACGAAGATGATTCATCTGTTTGGTTTGACAAATATGCATCATTATGGGATACTATAATAAATCGGTTATTAGAATTGCCATTTCAAGAAAATGGTCCAAATAGCATTCTAAAATTGTCAGTTGATGCCAAAGTATATTTTACTAATTGGAGGAACTCTATGACCAGACCAGTGAATGTGATTGAGAATGATAATTTGGTTGATAGCAGAATATTCAAATCTCCACTAATTACAGCTCGAATAGCTTTGGTTATCCAGATGCTAAGATGGGCATGTGGGGAATCTCATAAAGATAATGTGGATATTGACTCTGTAAAATCAGCGATTCGTCTTACTGAATATTTTGAGGGTTGCTATAAACGTATTGAGGTATTCATGAACAGTGAAAGCCTTACCCCACAAAAGAAAGATTTACTCGATTATCTTTCTGAAAAGTTTGCCACGAGTGATGCTATCAAAGCAGGAAAAGAGGTCGGTCTGTCAGAGCGATCAGTAATGTATACACTTTCAGAACTTAGCAAGACGAATATAATCAGAAAAATCAGACATGGAGAATATGAGAAACTGCAATAAATCCCCCTATTTGCAGATTGCAGTTTTTGCAGTTTGCAGTTTCTGGCTCCTATTTTCCTGCAAAACTGCAGAAAGTGCAAACTGCACGAACTGCAAAAGCATACTATATCATATGGCTGAATATCGATTTACTCTTCAAAAATACAAGCGTGGGAACAAACTCACTTGTCCGAACTGCGGAAAAAAGCAGTCCTTCGTAAAATACATTGATTTGGAAAACGAAATCAATTTCCCAGACTATGTTGGACGGTGCGACCATGAGGTTTCATGTCAATATCATTATAAACCATCGGACTATTTCAATGAGAATCCAGATGTTTTGCCTCAAAAGAATTTTGAATTAAGAAAAACTATAGCACCGAAGCTATTGGCTCCTAAACCGATTTCGTACATTGATAAAGGTATTGTTGGACGTACACTTTCTAATTACAACATCAATCCCATGTTCAAATACCTTTCGGGATTATTCGGAAATGAAGAGTCCATACGGATATTCGACATATATAAGGTTGGTACAGCCAAGAAATGGGGAGGTTCCACTGTCTATTGGCAGATTGACTACAATGGTAATGTGAGAACAGGAAAGATTATGTTATATGATTCCGAAACTGGCCATAGAATCAAGGAGCCAAGAAGTTATGTCACTTGGGTACACACCGACTTGCATTATGAGGAGTATAACCTTAAACAATGTTTCTTTGGCGAACATCTTTTAAGTGTATATCCCAACAAATCTGTAGCCATTGTAGAAAGCGAGAAATCTGCTTTGATAGCCACCCACTTTATGCCTGATTTTGTATGGTTAGCAACAGGTGGCATGCATGGGTGCTTTAAAGAAGATTCTGTCATTGTTCTGAAAAACCGATCCGTCATATTGTGTCCAGATTTAGGTGCTACCGAAACATGGAAAGGTAAAATCAAGCTACTTTCTTCCATCTGCTCAAGAGTGGTCATCAGTGAGAAACTAGAGCAATGTGCGACTGATGAACAGAGAAAGAGCGGCTTGGATATTGCAGATTTTCTACTTATGAATAACACGCCCATGATGATTCTCCAAAAGATGATAAAATGTAATCCCAACCTACAAAAACTTATCGACTGTCTTGGCTTGGAGCTAGTTGATTCAAAATAGAGTTATAACCTGAAGTTGCTGTCCACATTTATAAGGATACAACTTTTATCCACATGAGTAATAACATAAAAATTCCAATAAGATGAAATATCAAGTACATTATCAAATGACCTTATCCACTCCCCAACTGAATTACCTATCAGAGAGCAAATACCACAAGAATCGTATGGCATTCTTTCTTGACCTTGTAAACAGCGCTGTACTAAAACCTACCAAAAGTCAAGTTTATGGCTGTGATGAAACTATAAATATCGGACAAGTAGAAAAATCCGAAGTCCAATTGGCTAAAGACTGGGACTGTGACCGCAAGACTGTTTCAAAAGTTATAGCAAAGATGAATGAGTTGGGGATAATCACAACTAAAAAGAGTAACCGTACATCTGTCCATACTATTCATCCTATCGCAGCATGGATAGTGGACAATATAAGAATCAAGAATCCATATTTCCGCACAGGATATGTATATAATCAGATTCGTGAAGGAAATTTTGATAGCATAAGTTTCATGTCTCAATTAACTGCTAACAAGAATGGAGCATCTATGAATAGCACTTGTGATAAAGATTCCCCTAATGGTAAAGATTCAAAAACATTCCAGACATTGCCCACCATCCACAATATTGAGATTTTCAAAAAAAGGGAAGAAAGAAATTCAAACCATTCAAAAGCAAACGAACCAGAAAATATTGAACATGGCAATACTGATTGCTTGCAATAATCCATTTCTAATGGGTATCCTATGCAAGAAGTACCACCGTCCGACAAATTGGCTTCACCACTTGACTACCGGAGGCTCCTTGCATTACTCGCAAGCTCGCAATGACTAATCAATTTTCAATTCAGGAACCTTTTATAATTCATACGATATGACAAAGAGAAAAGAGAATACAGCCAAAGGACGTACCAAGCATATCGACATCCGTTTGACGGAAGACGAATATACAATGGTAGTTAATAAGGCTAATGAATGCGGCCTCACACTTAGCGATTATGGACGAAGATTATTGCAAAACCATCGTCCTAACAAGAGACTTTCAATCGATGAAGTTCATGCTCTTAATTCACTTTCCGATGCAAGAGCAGACCTCATACGCATCCAAAATGTACTGAAAAGCAAACCCGATGAAATCAAAAGACAATACTTTCGTGATACAACCTTTATGCGTACCTGGATTGCATCAGTTGATAGACTTATCATTCGTTGGGGACAAATCAGAGATAGTATAAATCAAAATTAAGTCGACCGATTATGATAGCACAAGGAGAAGCCATTGCTCATGGAGCAGCTGCTATAGACTATTCCATGGGGAAAGACAAAGCACAAATCGTTAAGATTAATGATTTGCCTGACAATATAGAACCACTGGCCATGTGGTCAAGAATGATGCAGTTACAGCACTATTTTATGAAAGACAAGGGCAACCGAAAACCGATAGAGCGCAAAGCATTACGTTTTGAAATTTCCCCGACCATAGAAGAGTCCAAAGGATGGACTATGCAAGACTGGCTACGACTGGCCGGAGAGTTCATTGCCGTTCTTGATAGTATTGACTATAGACCGAAGAATAAAGATGTCAAATTAAGGCATACCAACATCAAGAACAGTCAATATGTAGTATCACTTCATTTCGATAGTAAAAGTAGTATACCACATTTACATATCGTTGCGAACCGTATAGATAATATGGGCAACACTAATGACGCACACTACATTGGTGAACGTGCTGCCCATGCAGCCAACATTCTAAATGAGAAATATGGGTGGGTACAATCTATGCAACGCAGAGAGGAAAACATCAAACAAATCAGCGATGATTGTCTTACTGTACTCAAAGAAATGCCGCATTTTAATTGGAATATTTATTGTCGTATGCTCCGTAATAAGGGTTATGACATCCAACTAAAAAAGGATGCCATCGGTAAGGTTTGTGGTTACACCATTCGCAAAGGAAACTCCATTTATAAATCTTCTCTTTTGGGCAATAGCCGTAATCTTATGCCTTCTAAAATAGAAGATACTTGGAGAAAACTTCATCAAAGTTCCAGAGCAGAACAAGATTCTATGATGACATCCAGAACTGAATCTAAAACTGAATCAACGAATGTGAGCTCAACTAAAAAGTCAAATTCATCTATGCCATACCATTACTCCATCTTGGTTGATAAGCAAATGTACGAAGTAAACATCCCCAACCATATACAGGAAGTTTTTGTCAATGAATTTGCCACATCCGATGATTTGAACGTCTCTAATTTGGCCAAAGTAGCCGCTCTCCTCTTTGCCGAATATATTGATGCTGCAACGTCCATTGCTTCATCCGGAGGCGGTGGTGGTTCACCTGGCACTGGATGGGGAAAAGACAAAGATGAAGACGGACGGAACTGGGCTTTGCGATGTGCAAGAATGGCTAAATGGCTATGCAAACCAATGAGTAGAGGTAGAAAACGATAATGCTAAACCATTAAAACTGAAATTATGCGAAAAAGTAAATATGATGAAGCTTTCCCTTCACAACCGATTAGCGAAAAGGAGAAGCAATCCTCTGAAATAGATAATAGGATTGAATTGTCCTCAGAGATTATAAACCTCAATCAACAAATCTACTCCATTAAGAAACTTAGCAAGGATCTTAAGGTATTAGGTACTTTGGCTATAAATGCCATTGATGCCAACGAAAAATCTTTGAAGGCATTAAATGCTGCGATGAAAAGCTCTGATAATATCGTCAATGGTATATGCAATGCTATTACTCGTGCAGAAAACACCACCATTACTGTAGTGCTTTCTCCAAAAGATAAATCCGAACTTGCCAACCATCGCAAAGCTCTTATCGATGAAGAAAGCAAGTTGTTAGAGACTCACCTATTAGAAATGAAAAAACTATTGCAATCCCATCAGCAAGCGACACGTAAATACCTGAAATCTGAATCTGGATTCTTTCTTACTGGATGGATTAGCAAGTATTCACTCTTCGCTTTTTGGGTACTGTATACATATTTTTGTTTGACACTCTGCTATTGGGTATTCTATTGAATTTGAGGTAAATAATATTTGTTCTTAGGAATCCAATCTATACAAACCGCTATACAACTATTCTTTTAGATATAGATGAGACGGAACCTTATCCAATGGCGGCAAAAGTGTTTGCGTGGAGTATAGCACGTATAAAGAATGCATAGTACGAGTCATAGCTACATATAGTGCCTTCCTTGATTCATCGTCATTTGCGCCATTATATATTGGAAGTAATACCATGTCAAACTGAAGCCCTTTAGCACTATGATATGTTAATATTTTGGGCAACAAAGTATTAAAGTCCAAATTATCCACATAGTCGAAATCATTATCACCCTTATTATATTTGAACTCACATTCAACATCATTATCCTTAAACTCCTGACTTATTCGTATTACTTCAGGATTATTAGGCAACAAGATTCCAATGTTTCTCCCAGTATTATCTTTTACTAATCGTAAAAGAGCTTCGATTTGTTTCTGTTCATTATCAAAATGTATAAAATGTGGAAGTTCTGTTTCCTTGTTTTGATACACTTTTTCCTTATATTCCTGAACATCAACACCAACATAGTCTTGCGTTATCTTCGCAACAGGTCGTGGTAAACGATAGTTGTTAAAGAGTTGCAACGTATTTAGTCCTGTCATTGTGCCTATTTGAGCAATTGTCATGGTTTGTTTACCATATTGCCTATATATAGACTGAGCTGTATCTCCAAAGAACAAGAAATGCTTTCTGGCTGCATCAATAAATTCCTGTATTTCTTCTTTTGTAAAATCTTGAATTTCGTCAACAATAATATAGTCAGCTTTTGGCATTTTCAATTTATTTTTCCAAAGATAATGATGGAAGAATCTAAACGATGAGTCCGCTTTCCCGTTTCTCATAAAACGGCTAAGCGATCTTGTATATGCAATAAGTATCACATCTTTGCCCTTTTTATGTAGTTGTTCTGCTTTATGCATGGCAATTACGGATTTACCACTTCCAGCGCAACCAGCAACTAGCATTGATTTATCGTCTGTATATTCAATTAAATCAAGTTGATCATCATCCATTGTTTCTTCAGTTACGTCCCAATCATTTGCACCCTGAAGAATCCGTCTGAAATCATGACTACTTGATATAGTTACATGTTCTGTATTTGTTCCTCCACTTGATTCACCGTCAGTGACGGTGATTGCTTCAATATCCTCGACAGCTTTTTCTTCAGCATTTTCATTATGTGCATCGACTATAACCGTTTGACTATCTAATAATTCTTGCAACTGCTTTATCTGATCCTCCAATTCTTTATTGCGCAACTCAACTTCAATAGTTCTCTGTTCTGCAAGCAACTTACTTTGTTCAGCTTCCAGTTGCATCTTCTGTGCAGTTAATAAAGCAGCATCTTTTTCTTCGGCTTCCTTTATCAGATTATCAATTTGATTCTTATAATCGCTTGTGTTATCAACATCGCCAAAAACAAATTTATCAAATTTGCCGAGAAAATCTATAGCAGATTTACTTGCTATTCTATTGCTTGAAATATAATCCAAAAAGCCCATAAAGAAAGCCGCACAGCTTCGAGCCTGAACTTCTACATCCATTGAAGAACGTCCTGCATGTGACCCCATCTCGCTTGCAATGCTATAATAACGACACATTTCTGCACTACAACTATCCAGGCCGCGTTTGATACGTTTTTTTTCGTCTGCTGCATTCCTTGATGTCACGTCTCGGTGCTTACAAAAGTAGGCTTTGGGAAATAATTCACAGAACACCCTTCCTGTAGGTCTGAAGTTTGCTGGATAAGATGAAATTGAGTATGAGTTATCATCTCTATTCTTGGTAATTGACGTATCACCATTTATCAAATCCTCAGCTTCCTCTTCATTTCCTAAGAAGTCATAAATTAGAAATTGAGATAAATACTCTATCCCAGGACGGATATTACGAAAAAAAGCAGAATACTCCTTCTTGTTGAATGATTCAACAGAAAGATTATAAACATGCAGGAGATCTTCTTTATTCTGTTCCATACTTTATAATGTTTTATGGATTTGGTGTGCCAAATCCTGCTATTTGTACAATGTTAATATATCCTTGTTGTTTTGCTTTTGGTGACCATCTGGCAGCAAAATCCGTATTATTTACTTTGTCAGATGCAAGTGTATCTTCATACGTCCACACAAAAACATTGCTGACAAAAAAGTCATTCAACGATGTTTTTCCATCCTCTTCAGCCCGATATCTTATAGTACTTCTGCTTGAAAGACGGCCTATATAATGACCATTATGGACAATGTAATAATTACCATATTGATCTCTAATAACCTGTACTGGATCGTCTTTTTTTATCTGATTCAGAACGTATGAATCGACATTCTCGAAGATTCGACTTTGGGCAGTATATGATAAGTAATATTTATCCATACCTGGCTTTGGTTCCGTATATCTCAGTGCAGGATAGTCAGGTGCAAGATAAATAGAACTATGAGACAATGCCCGTTCTCGTTCTGCTTTATATATTATCAAACGCTTCTTAGCACGGGTATAAGCAACAAACATTAGTCTTCGTTCCTCATTCATATCTGCAAGATCGTCTACATTTGGATTCTCGCCTTTTTCATATTCTCGATGTGGACGTAAAGGCAAACCAGCAAAGGATGGTGTCGTTATTACAACATCAAACTCCAGTCCTTTTACTTTGTGCATAGTAGTTAAAACTACTGTCAAAGGCGTTTCCTGAAGAATTCTCTGTTTACGATAATTCTCATATATTTTGTATACTTGACCAGCATCATCACGGCTTGCGATGTCTATAATATAATCAGCCATGTCTTTCCAAGTATGCGTATCATAGTCTGAACGAATGGAGTCCATGTAGTTCAGAACCAAGGTATAAGCGATATCTAATGTATAAGAATCCCATGAAGGAGAATCGTGCATTTTCTTTTTTAGGAATTCCTTGATTCCGTTAGCGGTCTTATTGTTGCGCATATCAATCTTTTGATTTGCATAGCGATTAAGCGTGTCTACCAAATAGTAAATTTCCCTTTCTCGCCAAAACTCGCCCAGACTTTCACCTTGGATTCTAATTCTCACATCTTTAGGAAGTGAAGTTTTTATCTTTGAATAGCCACGATACACTTCGTTATTTGTTCTGAAAAAGACCGCAATAGTATCTATGTGACGCATTTTTTTCAAAACGTCATTGTCATGGATTTCTTCTGCATCGACATTCTGAGATTTTGCCCAGTTAACCACTTTGATAATATCATTAAACCAGACACGTCCTTTATCTTTGATACTATCATATTCCTCAACATAAGGTTTTGATGGTTCATACTTCATTATAGACTGCGAAGATACAGGCATATTTCCTTCTTGTATGAACTCAGAAGCTTTATCTAAAATCTTTTGATACGATCTATAATTAGTAAACATCGACAGCTGCTCTGGATGTAGTTCACTATCAAGTTTTTTATAATATGGTCTTGGATCCAGAACTTCTGCATACTGCTCAGGTTGAAGCATGAGTTTCCTGCCAAAATTATCTTTTGGAACTCTATCAAAGCCATAAATACTTTGATTTATATCACCAATAGTAAAGAACTTTGCATTTCTAAATATGTGGTGAATACGAAACAGGGACTCCAGACGGACTGTGGTGATATCCTGAAATTCGTCCACTAATACATATTCGATGTTAGGGAAACGAGCCTTAAAATCTTTAACGTGCTTACTCAAATAATTAAAGAACTCATATTCCCACATTTCAGTTGATATGCCATCAAGTTTCTTTCCTAGACATTTCTTAGCTAATGCGTGGAATGTGTAAACGTTAAGTTGATGAGCAATTCTGCTCATTCCTAACTTTGTAAATAAGTTATTCAGGCGATTGCGCAACTCAACAACGACAGCTCTATTATATGCGAGCACAAGCAAGTGGGATGGATCTACATGTTCTTTGTAGATAAGTCTCGCACATCGTAAGGTAAGTACATGAGTTTTACCTGCACCAGGACCAGCCAAAACATTAACATCTTTATTTGTGGGTTGCTCGTAAATACATTTCTGATCCTCATTGTTTTCCAACTTTGCTTCTTCTGCTTTAAGAGCTTCTTCTGTCAACTCGGACATTATGTCTGAGCCATCGGGAACATAATCACCAGCAAGACTTAAATAGTCCTCATAGTCCTTGCTCTGGAAATATCGTTGAATAAAAGTACCTTGCTCTTTTACATCAACATTTGTAAAGATATCCATGCAAGATAGGCGTACTTTCTTTATCTTCTCATTATCGTCAAATTCTTTACGATATGCAAACATGTTGGATTCTTCTGAAAGTCCTTCTGGTATTTCAGATTCTGTAGATTCTGTAGCAAGAATCTCTATTCCACTTTTAACAAGTGGAGAATGCTCAACATATGAAAGATGATAAAGGATAGAGAGTAGATCCTCAAAATATCTATATCCTTTCTTACTCCATCCAAGATCTATAATTACCCTAGCCCAACAAAACTCTTCCGTTTTCTCGACAACATATTTTATCATAGTACGACAATCTCTCTCTAATTGTTCGAGATAGTTTAGCCATTTATCATTTTTAAGCTTTATTTGGCATATGATATCATCTTCAACATTTTCAACTTTATAGCTGACCATGGGAAGATAATTTAGGAGAGTAAACATCTGACTACCCATGCGCTTTAAAATGTTTTTTCTAAAAGTATCAAATTTAGTAACAGCTAACCTTGGAGGATTGTCAAATTCGGCTTTCCATGGCATATATTTAACACCATTCTCATCATAGATGTCATCATATATTACATCATCCATTAAATGCTTATATATGTGTTCACGTTCGTTTTGGCCAATTATTCTAACCTTACCTTGTTTGCAATCAGAAAGAAGATTCCTTAATCCATCAAACACAATGTGCAAGGCGAAATCGTTTCTATCATGTTTAACCATAAAAGTGGCTTCACAAAATCTGCGAGGAACTAGTTTACAGTTCATAGTCTCATTTAAATCCAATAAGCCACCTTCCATGCATAAGATTATTTGATTCATAATCTTTGGCATAGACATACGTAAGCTGTTCCTCATTTCGTTCATCGAAATAAGTAAACGTTGACCGTTTATTTGAGCATTTTTTTCCAAATATAAATATACTGGATTCTGCTTTAATGATGAAGACTTACCTCCATTGTCATTAACAGTAATGTCTAGACATGCCTGTGACAGATAACGTTGTTTAATATATCCGATATGATCTAACCAATGGAAAGCTAATCTTGAAGCTGTAGTATCATTAAAGTCTTCTGCATTCTTGACCCATACGCTAAAAGGAACAACAATTGGTTCTTTTTTTGTTTGTTCAATAGTTTGGAAACGCTTTATATATTCAACAATTTTATCCTTGGCATCGGTCAAATTAGACCAGCTCATCAGATTTTTAATTAATAGTTCTTTTAGTTTTCTAAAATCTTCTTTTGACGTTAAACACAGGGCTGGAATTTTTTCTTTTCCATCCTCAAACGCCAATTTATATTGCTTCTCATCACGTCCAGCACGACCAACCTCTTGCAAATAATCTTCCAAGACAGAAGGAGGACTATAATGAACTATATAATGGACATTAGAGATATCCATTCCCATACCAAATGCCTTTGTTGCGCAAAGAATGTAAAGTGGATCTACGCCTTCTTTTCGCTTAAACTGTTCGTAAACATCATTTCGCAAATCAGCATCAAGACCTGCATGATAAAAACCTATTTTATCTATACATTTGTTCAATTTACTTCCAGGAGAAGATCGTAATGCTAATTCTGACAAAGCATCGGCAGTTTCCTCACATTGTCTATGTGTACGGCAGAATACAATCATACAACTTAATGAGAAATCTATCTGCTTATCTTCTATAAATTGTACAATCTCATCAATTCTTGCTTCGTCCTCATGCTCGGTTAAAGCAAATGAAATTCCAATATGTTGGCGTATTGGATTATAATCCTCTGCTGTTTGTCCCAATCTTTGAATATCGGGCAAGAAAGAACGAATATCGGATTCCACTTGTGTTGTTACAGTAGCAGAGAACAAAGCGAACATAAAATCGAATTGCTTTCTTAGTTCTATGCAAGTTAAAACAGCATTCCTATAATCTGGACGGAATTCTTGTCCCCATTGTGAAATACAATGAGCTTCATCAAAAATGATATACTCTAGACCGTCATCCATTTCCATACGCTGGAATAGGACATTCATAAATGACTTCACACGGAATCTTTCTGGAGTTATATACAATAATGCAATTTCTCCAGAACGTAGTTTACGGTAAATGCTTTCAACCTCTGGCCGCTGACGGTCACCACTAAGGTAATCAACATTTGTTGCAAATCCTTTTTTATGTAACTCTTCTACTTGGTCTTGCATCAAAGCCCTTAAAGGTGTTATGACCAAAGAGAGTTTTTTGGTAATTGAAGCTCTGTAAAGTGCCGGTCCCTGGAAACATACAGATTTTCCTTCACCAGTTGGCATTGAAACAATACAGTTTCCTCTCTTTTCCCACATATACGGAAGTACTTCTTCCTGTGTAGGTTTCCATTGATAATCACCAATAAAATGTTTGCGGATTAACTCAATAGCTGTTATTGTGTCTATATCCTCTTCTTTACCTCTACAATCATCGAAATATAGACCTGAGTTTTCAAGGGCTTCATTGTAATCACTATCAGTTTCCCATAGAGTCACCTTGAAAGATTGGGCTTGACAACTATTTGCAATATCCTCATAGTCATCAAAATGTGGATCTATAATATAGAATTGTGTAGCTTCACTATTTGCCATTACCAACGAACAATAGTGCTCATAAATAGGCCAAGCTGCATGAATACATTGACGTGGTGTAGTATGATGAACTTTATCGTCACGCTCATCATCTGCATCTTCTTCCAAATCGTCATCAAACGGAAGTTTATCCCACATTAACATGTACCTATCTATGTCCATATTATCCCAAACATAGCAGAATGGTTTATCAGTTCTATATGAGCCTACACCATCTATGAATTCTTGCTTGGTAATTATTACCATTCCATTTGAATGGCTACCTATATATTCGAGTTTGCGGAAACCATTACCATTTGAGGGAATAAAGAATCCTTGAGATGCTGCATATTTAGTTAGCCTCTCAATTTCTTTCTTGTCATTAACAACATATACTATAGGGAGTTCTCTATTCGTTTCATGTATTTTGTTCAACAAAGCGATTTGGAACAACCAGTATTTACTTCTTTGAGTAGTAGAACTATTAACGCGCATCACCATGTCTGCTGTACGTTTTCTACTAACCTGAGTCAAGTTTATATGGCCATAATCCTTTCCCGAGAACGTCCACTTCAAAACTTGTGGTTTAGTTTTGAAATGGTCTAAGAACCGTTTTCTATAAGCTTGATATTGATAATTCAAATAAAAAGCAAACTGACCATTTTGTTCTCTTTCCGCCCAAATATTCGCAGCAAGTTCTGGTTTGGTTATACCCAGCTTCCTTATTTCGTCACCTTTGACAGGAGCAAAATTAGTTGAAGCCATAGTGAAAGGAAGCTTACTTCCATATGCTATTAAATCAGCAAATGATTTGTTTTCACATACCTTACATTTATGAACTCTGTCTTCTAACTCCGCGCCAATAATGAAAATGTGTTTATAGTCCTTAGAAAGGATATCTCCATCCTCAAAAGAAGTAACATCAATGCAATCAATATGACTATTATAGTGACACAGATAATCTTGCAATTCATCTTCTGTAAACGACAGTTTATTACTTTCCGTATCAACTACTCGAAGATATTGAGCAAGATTTTCAAGTACTGGAGTACGTGACACCACACAAAAACGTTCAAGTATGCTTTGTTTAATAACATCCTTGAATTGTCTGTCTTTAAGTATGTTGATGTCTATACTCTTAAATGCATTACCTGTTTTTGAACCAGGGAATGATAATGGTATATATTGAGCCAAACGTGACCATAAATTTCTTGGAGCAATTAATAATGTCGCTTCAGATTCTGGAATTACTGCTATTTGATTCAGCTTCTTTATTAACACGTCAGATATTGGACGTAATTCTTGGAAGAACTGACGTTCAAGATTTGCTGTAGTTCTAAAATATTCCGAGAAATAATCAACACGCAAAGAATTAATTATAGTCCCGATATTATCAGGAAGGACATCCCGCAGTTGTTCAACTAGGCGTTCATCAGTAGATAATCTATAAAGCTGATTCCAGAATAGTTCGTTGGTTAATCTTGTATCTGCTTCAGCATTGTGCTCTGTATGCAAAGAGTATGCATATCGACATGGATTTAAAAGTATTTCTATTTCAAGAGTATCCCATACGAAAGTACTATCTGGAATTTGCAAACCTTTTTTATTAAGAATCGGTAAATCCCAAAGTTTGATGTTATGACCTACAATAATTGTTGATTTCTTAAGCTTTCTGAATAACGAATTTATTTGATCCTCTCCAGTGTATGGTCTCATATTATCTTCCGCATAGAATGCAAATTCCCTTATAGAATCACCATTAGATTCAAGATCAAAGACACAATATGGCATATTACCTTTAATCGAATCCCACTTCTGACCAATATAAGACGTAAACAGTTTACTTCCTTTGAAATCCTCGCTTGTAACGATTTCTATTGCCTTATCTTCTGGCAAACGACTTACCAACTGATAACTATCGTCAGAGGACATTTTTTTTAATCCACCAAGAAATTTTTCATATGATAAGCCATTAATGACCTTTTTGAAATCTTCTTCATTCAGATTAACGTAGCAGAATTTCAGGAATTTCTTTACTTCAAGAACCCCTGCTTCGTTCATGTGCTCTAAAATGATAGATTTATTCTCAATTGCATGGTAAGCATCAACACTTCCAGTTAAATAAAATAATTCTATTATTAGATTTTCATTAGAAATAGAACTGTCTTTTGCGTAAATTACCCATTCTTTTTTATCCTCTTCATTATCGAAATTATCAATAATCTGTTTAAGAGTTATTTCCGATTCAGTGTTTTGTTTACCAATCATAGAAATAACACTTGGGTGTTTAAGCCAATCTAACAATTTCGTGTATTTGAAAAGGCAAAATCTTAATTCTGCAGTTGGTTTAATACACTTAGTATCTAACACAAAAGATTGGAGTTCACTTTCACTAAGATGTGACAAATAATTATCCCATTCTTTATAGTCATTGCATTTTCTTACATATAAATCATTTAAAAGAATACGCCTACCTTCTTCAATAGACATCAATCTATTTGTCAGGTCAAAATCTTCAAAACGTTTGTCTGAAGCAAGTTTAGAAGCCTTTTCATCAGAAAGACTGCATACAAATTTCAGTCTCTCGTCATCACTCATGAGCTTTAGAGCATCAATCAGCACATCTACATCAAATGTGTTAACAACAGAGTCTAGTTCTGTTTTGCCCATGATTGACACACAAAAGAGAAGATAATCTTTAATTTTATCTTTATCCTTTGATATAAGCGAAGAAACACAACTTTTGTCAGCTATTCTATTAAAAATATCAATACTATTCGTCATTAAATAGAGTTCCGCGAATAGCTTGTCAGATGTATTAGCACTATTAATCACATAATCTATCCAGTCCTGTTTGTCAGTATCGGATTTAAAACACTCCATCAACAATTCAATGACATGATGTGAGCTTATGCTTGACATAAGGGCATCAATGACACATGAATGTTTAATCCATTCGATAGAGTTAAGGTATTTGTACAAGTACACCCTAAGTACTGCAGATGGTTCAATTACGTCAGTATTAAAAGTAAAAGAATCGCGCTCTTCTGTAGTCATATTTGATAGCAGAAGCTCCCACTCCCTAGGATCGAGCGACTTCCTTTGGTATAAATCAGTAAGTATCAACTGACGACCTTCTGATTTTTTTAAATATCTTTCAATAACAACAGAAAGAATAGACTCACTGAAGCGCTTTCCATTTACGGTTCCGTAAATCTTATCATAGCGCCCTAAGTAATTCCGGCAAATATTATAGTCATCACTTGTAGATGTGAGACATTTTGCATTAATTGCTGCATGTCTATCACGATTGGGCTGTTTTTTCAGCTCAAAGGTAATCCACATATCTTCTTTTAAATAGGTAACATC
The DNA here is from genome assembly GCA_045634085.1 of Bacteroidaceae bacterium. Taxonomy (GTDB): domain Bacteria; phylum Bacteroidota; class Bacteroidia; order Bacteroidales; family Bacteroidaceae; genus HGM04593. The sequence continues at coordinate 35,698 of JAZQZM010000050.1, read as the reverse complement.
CTTCCACTGGCTTTTTTCCAGATATAGTTGGACTGGAGAATATGGAGTTGACGTATTATTTATGCCGTACATGTTGGTTACTACAAATGCATAGTTATCCAAAGAACGGCATCTGCATACAATTCCTATCAATCTCGGTTGAACCTTTTTTTCTTCGACTTTTGGATATGGTGGAAGTTCAGACAAATCCTCGTCTGTCAGTTCAATATGATTGAGTAATAATTCGGATTGAATATGTAGATTCTGTTTCATCACTCTTCAAAAGATTAGTTCAAGAAAGGCTTAATAGAGAAAGACATTTTCCGTTCAGCTTTTTCAATAGACGTAATAATGACATCTATTTCTTGGCCTTCAGATACAATTTCACTTGGCTCTTTCATGCCATCAAGAGACATTTCTTTTTTGTGAAGTAGTCCTTGAATTCCATCTGACAATTCGACAAAGGCTCCATAACCTTGTAGTTTTGTTATTTTCCCTTTGGCTTGGTGATTAACTTGATATAGACTCTCAACATCTAACCATGGATCCTTAGACATCCGCTTAACACTCACCATCACGCCTTTGTCTGTTATCTGTATAACAACAACGTTTAACTCCGTACCCAACTTCAACTTATTCTTAAGGTTATTATCTCTTCCCCAAGAATATTCAGATGATGGCAAGTATGCCATGATGTCTCCAAAAGACACTATTGCATAGTCTTTCAGTATTTGCTTTACTGTTGCCTTTACAACATCACCAACGGTTAACTCAACTATCGAATCCAAAGCCATTATAATATAATTACTTCCTTTTAATTAACAACTCTCGAATATCCACGTTTAACAGGTCTGAAATTTTTGCCAGAGTTTGCAAATCTGGCTGGCTGGTGTTAGTACACCATTTCGAGACCGTCACAGGATCACGACCAATTTGCTCAGCCAGCCATATATTTGTTTTGCCGGCATCTGCTAAAGCACCCTTGATTCTATTAAGTTTCTCCATGGCAAATAAATTAATGTTGGACGCAAATTTAATAAATATCTTTAAATTCTAGTGCTTTTTCGTATCTTTAAAAGAAAAAAATATGGCATTATTTGAAGAATACAAGAACAATCTAGACCTAATTGTCAGGGAAAGGGCTAATAATTGGGCAATTGCTATCGGACTTCAACGTGTCGATGGGCATAATGTATCTGACTTCCTAATTCAAGTTGCTCGTCAAGAGATTGAAGGAAAAATCACAATGGATGAAACCCAAACGTTGATTGATGAGCATTACGCACAGATGAGTTCCAATCGTTCTTCTTATGAAATTGTCCCACTAGATTCGAGGGAGAGTAAAAGGATAACAGAGTACAATAAAGCCAGACGACCAGAATTGTATAAATGATGGTCAATGTTACAATTGAGATATAGTTGTTTTTATGACTAACAACATCATCAAGCAGGGTAATTCTAAAGCTTTTGTTCAATAAATACGACATGTTCAATGGCATTGAACATACACTTCATACTGAGCACTACAATATTTTTGAAGTTTACCTATTGAACTACTTTGCATGAACGACAAACACTACAAGAAAAGCATTTTAACCTCTATTTTTGTAAGAAGGTGGCAAAAATCGGACTTAAAACATGATTGAATGTCGATTTGACTATTTAGCATTATCAACTAGGTACTTTGATAATATTTTTACGTCTACTTCAATCTTATGTCGCCCATTAGTAGTACGCAAAGTTTTCTTGATGGTTGCAATTGTGGTATTAACAAACCATTCATTGAATGTATTGAACACGAAAGCTGCGGTTGCATCACCACTTATATTATATGGGTATGCGATATTCCATGCAAAATTCTTCAATGCTATCTGAGTTACGGTAGAACGCTTACTTATGCGAATCTCTGTATTAGATAGCGGCTGGCGATTTGTTAAGAAATATCGAACACATTCACAGATTTGAAAAACTTCAGCTTCATCAAATTCCAAACGAAAAAATGTATCTCGCGTGTATTTTAACATCGCTGTAAGATTCGCATCATCTTCCTGTTCTTTTCGCTTTGCATATTCTTCTTGCTCGCTTTGGTATTCATAATGGAAAAGCTCCATGCGTTTCTTCAAAACATCATTGTTCTTTTCAGAAGAACCGTATTCCGCCACAGCGCCCATATTGGTGGTCAAGATTGGTCTAGGCTCCCCTTTATATATTATAGGTATAAGCTTCATCACATATCCTACCATAATAATGCTAAGACTATATAGTAGTTTGAGTACAATATAGCAGCCAACCAACACTATTGGAAGATATGCCAATTTTATAGATAGCATCTCACAAATTCGAAAAGCAACCAACGATGCCAATAGCACCGAGACTAATTCTATTGTCAACTTTTGCAGTGTATATTGTTTCTTACTCATACCTATTTTTGTTTATTTCACATGCAAAGGTATAGATAATTTTCGTAAATAACGAAAGACAAAAATAGGGTAACAGTCTTGTTAATCAGGAGTATGGGAAGCCAAAGGAAAAGAAAGAAAACAAGTGAAAAAGAAATCATAAGAAAATGATAACAACTGAAAAGAAATCAAACAAAATTCAGTATAAGTTAAAGTTTATTAAATATCCAAGAAGGGAGATTTTTAGCTCAAATCACAATGTCTTTTGTGACTTTTATATGGATTTGCATTATATAAACAGCGTTGGCAAAGTACGAAGAAGTTGAGCTATAAGTGGTAAAAAATATGGGTTATAGCTAAAGCGCTCATGGCAACTCAATGATGGATATGGTTCTTTTAGGTCAAATGATGACCGAAAAGATGACCGAAAAGTAAATCTGAAGACCAAAACAAATTTGGAAAGAGTCTCTGTAATTGGATATTTTGCTATTTTAAACTGCTAATAGGTTATTTTTATTTTTTTGTATGGCGCTTGCAGTATTTATTTGTACCTTTGTATACAAATTGTGGCAATTTTGAATAAGAATATTCTAAAGTTGCATACTATTCGTTATATTTAACTTGGTTATCAACGTTCAATGTAGGTAACTAGGACAATAATATAGAACGTGGTACATTACATAACATATAGACAATAAAAGAATGATTGGAAATATTGATAGACTTGTAAAAGAACTATGTAAGCTTCCCAAGGAAATTGGATGGGTTGAATTTAAGCATAACAACTGCGAACCAACTATGGTTGGAGAGGATATTAGTGCTCTTGCCAATAGCGCAACGTTGAACGATCGTGATTATGCCTATATGATATGGGGTGTGGATGATAAAAGTCATGAAATCGTTGGCACTAAAGTTCGTCTTCAACTCGCGAAAAAAGGCGAACAAGAGTTAGAGAATTGGCTTCGTTATCTCCTTTCTAAAAATGCTGACTTTGAATTCTATGAAACTGAAATAGATGGCAAACACATCGAGTTAATTAGAATTCACAAGGCACTTAATGAACCCGTTGCATTTCAGAAGATAGACTATATTCGTAGTGGCAGCTACACAAAGAAATTACATGAATTTCCAGTATTCCGTGCTCAGCTATGGGATAAGTTGCGTCATGCTCAATTTGAAGATGTTTGTGTAAAGACCGACCAAAGATATGAGGATATAATTAGATTACTTCAAGTGGATGCATACTTCACCTTACTTAAGATTCCACAACCAGCAGAAAAAGATGCAGTAGTACATTATCTTAATGAGGATGGTATCATACAGCAACAAGATAATGGTTTATATTCGATAACGAACTTAGGCGCACTACTTTTTGCAAAGGATCTAAACGAATTTGCCAGATTGGGACGTAAGGCAATGCGTGTTGTCCAATACAAGGGCATAAATAGATTGCTGATTCAAAAAGAGGAACCATTTAATCAAGGTTATGCCGTTTGTTTTGAGAATATTGTGCGTTATGTAAATGCGTTATTGCCAAGTAATGAAGATGTAAACGCAGTCCAATTATCAACTACAAGCAAGTTCCCTCTACCATCCGTAAGAGAAGCTATTGCAAACAGTCTAATTCATCAAGACTTATATATAACAGGTACTGCTCCTGTAGTGGAGATATTTGAGAATCGAATTGAGGTGACAAATCCAGGAACTCCATTGGTAGATGTGCTTCGCATTATTGACAATCCACCGAAGTCGAGAAATGAAAAACTTGCTTCTCTTATGCGTCGCTTGAAAATGTGTGAAGAACTTGGCCGTGGATGGGATAGAATGGTATTGGCATGCGAAGCTCAATTCCTTCCTGCTCCACGCATTGAAGTATTTCAGGATAGCACAAAGGTTACTCTATTCTCCGAAATGGAATTTAGTAATATTCCGATGGAAGACAAACTATGGTCATGTTATCTTCACGCTTGCCTTATGTATATACAAGGTGACGCTTTGACAAACAAGTCGCTTAGAAATAGATTTGGCATTCCAGAAACATCGTCTAGCAGTTCATCAAGATTAATTAGGGAGGCGATAGAGAAGAACTTAATAAAAGTACTAGATCCCAATACAGCTCCGCGATATATGAAGTACATCCCTATTTGGGCATAGATTTAACTTGCTGGTAACTTGCTAGTAACTTGCTGGAACGGACATAAAAACAACGCAAGATTTCGTAACATTCTGATAGTCAGCATGTCTTGCTATATAATTTAACTTGCCTGTAACTTGCTGGCAACTTACTAAGGATTAAATATTGATATAGATATGTTATTTGGTAATAGGATAAAAGAACTAAGAGACGAACAAGGCATCCTACAACGTCAGTTGGCCGCATTATTAGAGATAGATACCCCTATGTTCAGTAAAATTGAACGTGGTGACAGAAAGGCAAAACGTGAACAGGTCGTAAAACTTGCGGGATACTTTCATCAAGATGAAAAGGAAATGCTCACCTTATGGCTAGCAGATAAGTTCATTGATGCAGTAAAAGATGTGCAAGATCGTGAATTATGTGTAGATGCGATTATTCTTGCACAAGAAAAAATATTGACAACGTAATCGTTGAATCCCTTTCTACTACAAAAGATATACTGACTATACTATAAATTTATGCTGCTCACAAAATTACCAGCTTATCTTTATTGGCATGAAGAACTCCCTCATAAGGGTGATGGAGCCTTGTTTCATTATACGAATTTGGAATCTTTCAAAAAGATATTGGAAGATTTGACTCTGCTGCCATCATCCTTTAAAAGACTTAATGACATGAATGAGGGAAATGTTCATAACATGAATCTAAGTCGAAACTTCATGGTAATGTATAATGCAGATAAATACATCAAAGAGAATTGCCACATCATCAGTTTCTCTCAAAACTATGATATAAATGGGTTTGGTCAAGAAGGTACAAATCATCCAGCAATGTGGGCACATTATGCCGACAATTCAAATGGTGTTTGTATAGTAATAGACAAAGAGACTTTCATAGCCAAGAACAAAGATATACTTGATAACCATTTCTATAAATTTGAAGATGTGAAATATAGTCTGTCAAATACACCTGATGATGAAAAGATAGATTATGAAGCAAAAACTCCAGAAGAGTTCATTATAAAAAATTGGCAAGACCTTTTCTTTTTAAAACATAAAGACTGGGAAAATGAGGACGAACACAGATTATTCATAATGGATTATGATGGTAAACTGAGTATTGATGGTTGTATAAAATACATCGTTCTTGGCAGAAAACTTTTCCTTGATAATATAAGAATAAAGGAATTATTAGATATTATCGTGAATCCTTCATCTATATGTTATCAAAAATTTACTCCTCATTCATTCGCAACAATGTGCTACAATTCACATGGTTATGACACTATGGATATTGCATCAAAAATTCTTTCGGTTGTGAAAAGTAATATTACGGATCCTCTATATAAAAATTATGTAGAGTGGCTAAATACCGAACAAGGATATAATATTTCATGATAAAATCGTTAGAGTTTACACCGCAACAAAGGAAAGAAATGAACATAAATTGTCATTAAATAGTATATAAGGATAACATTCAAGATGCTTTTGATGGATTTTATAGACCATATTTGTACCATAGAATACTTATCTATTTGATATACAATAGTGTTTATTTTCGAGGAGGTGAAGTAAAATTCAACCAACATAAAGACAAGAGGCTGACCCAAAAGTAAAATGGGTTAGCCTCTTTTGTTGAGATTTGACTAAAAAGGCTCTTTTGTCGTTACGCTTGCGCATTTTAAGCATCACGTCTGCGGTTTTATACGTTGTCGTAATAAAAATATTCAAGCAAACTCGAAGATTTCCTGCACTCGCGGTGAAAAATATCGAAGCAAGCTTCATATTTCTCGCTCGTTTGTTGCTATCTTTGCCAAAACCGACATACGTTATATGAAAAAGAGCCTTATCATCTGCATGCTGTTTATTGCAGCACTTTGCATGCAGTCGTGCACAACACGCCGCACTGCAATCAACGACCTCGAATCGCTTGTAAAGAAAGTGGAAAAGAACGGCGAGAACTACACACTTGCCGACTGGGACAACGTAATCAAGAAGTGTGCAAGCATTGAAAACGAGATGCAGAAATATGAATATACAAAAGAAGAAAACGAGGAGATTGGAACATTGAAAGGCCGCTTGGCTGCAATTGTAACAAAGGACATCCTCATCTTCTCAAGCAAGAAAACCCAAAGCATCAAGGAACAGATTGTCCCCGGCGTGAGCAGTTTTCTTGAAGAACTGTTCAAGTAATCACAACATACCGTTAGAAATATGGAACTACCCAACGACCCGATGATGCTTTTCAGCACAATAAACATGTACTTGCGCGACCGCTACAGTTCACTCGATGAATTATGCGCCGACCTTGATGTCGACCGCACAGAACTGGAAGAGAAACTCCGCACCGTAGGTTTTGAATACAGTGCGGAGCATAACAAGTTTTGGTAAGCATTATCTACGAAAGACTCTTCTGCGGTATATTACAACAGCACAAAGCACCGAGGCCAAGACCGCTGTCACAATGAATGCCCACACATTCACGACACGGGAAACAACCCTTATCTCATAGTCCTTCAAGAGGAAGCGTCCGGCATCGACCTTGAATGCAACGACACCGTCCTTGTATATTCCGCCACCGGCGTCAATGACCCTACCCGGCATGACAATGCTTTCATCGTAATAGAAAAGGAACAAGTAACCAAAAGAATTGGCAAACTGTTCACTATATTCATTCCTCTCATCTTCATTAATGAATGGAGAATAGGCGTCGCTACCGAAGTGTGAACTGACGATAGAACGGGCAGTAGTGTACTCCAATTTATACGTGTCGTAAGAAGCGAGCTGTTTCGCTACATCTCCGAGTTGAGCAATAAACTCATCTTTTGACACAGGCGGATTGACAACCATATCATATCTGTCGGCAATGCCGGAGAGGATATTATAATACATATTTGCGAATACCCATCTATCCGCTTTTTCCTTCAAATCTTCGAGCATTTCATAATACCTCCATATAGGTTTCCCGGCATAAAGGTCGGGAGTTCCGGAGAACCAGTAGAGTGCCTCTTCCTCGCTCATGAAATCCGTTACGGGCACTTTGAAATAATCCGCCACAGAAGTGAACTTTTCTTTAAAGACATAGTCGGTATAAAACCAGCGGAACTCTTTATCAAGCGAGCCATCAATACCGGCCTGCTCATCAGCAAAAAACATAGGCGAGCCAGCACACATATCCTCAACAGAAGCATACTCCTTGCGTGCATATACACATACGGTGTCCTTCACAGCCCTTGACGGACCCACTTCCCTTGAAATGGAATCGAACTTCTCTGCAGACATGGGGATTGGGAATCGTGAGCTGTCACCATTGTAACCCCAGTACAGTTCCCAGCCATCTTCAATGCGAGCCACACGCAGGTCATCATTGTCATACTTTCCGGTTGTGAGCAACGAACGGTCAGCAGCCACAATAATCTCACGCATACAACTGCCGTCCTCATTAATTATCGTCAGCATCTCAAGATCACCCTGGCAAGAGGAAAGAAGTACAGCCATAAAGGCTATCATAGCAAATAATCTACTTGACTTTTTCATAATACATGTTTTTTATCATTGCGAAATTAACACCGAATACACTCTGCGGCTTCCGACGTTCAAAGTAGAGGGCACGTACATCCGCGGCAGTTCGGCACTCCCTAATCTTCTCAAAAGCACTATAATCGGCATTGGAATATACTATTGAATCATTCTGTGGAACAATTGCATCACGTGTCACGAAGAAGAATCCGACCGCAACAGCCGCAGCTGCCGAAAGTGCACTACAGAACATTACTCTCCACAAAGGCATAGGCCCAACCCTTCTGACCTCATGCACAGGAAGTTCATCAATACGCGCCATAATGATATCGGCAAGTTCATCAGTAGCATCAAGCACAGGCTGCTGTCCTTGCAAGCGTTCCAGAATTCTATCAACTTCATTCATATCCTAACTGTTTTAAACGTTCACGAATAGTCTGTCTGGCGACATAAAGATTCTTTTTTACCTTATCGGCCGACATTCCGGTTATCTGTTCAACCTCTGCCGCCTCAAGCCCTTCGAAGTGGCAGAGGGTAAAGACAAGCCTCTGCTTGGTGCTCAGTTTGCCGGCAAGAAGCCGGGCGATCCTTACCCACTCACAGCTCTCGAGAGCGCGATGCGGGTCGGAATCATTGATATAGTCGCGCAGAGTCTCTTCATCGCCTGCAAGAGGCATGAAAGGCCTTGCACTCCTTAGACGGTCAATACAAATGCGGGAGGCAATGGTGTATATCCATGTGGAGAAACTGCAATGCCCTTCATATGAAGCAATGTTCTGCCACACTTTAATGAAAGTATCCTGCAAAGCATCCTTTGCGTCCTCATCACTACAAAGCATCTTGAGTGATAATGAATATAGCATCGGCTGATACGCCAAGACCAATGTACGGAACGCAGTCCTGTCACCACCCTTGCATTTTTCAATTATGTCATTGTCAACTTTAATCATCTTTCATTCGCTTACATCCTTTATACGGACAAGAAAGAGAAAAGTCTAAAAACTGTTTGAATTTATTATAAAAATCAAACCTGAGCAGGTTTGATTCAAGAACTGTAAATAAAAGTATCTGTCAACCAAGACCATTCATCTCAGCAAATATCCTGAGCCCATCCATTGTGCTGCCGAAACAGATTCTGCCGCCCGATGCGCGGAAAATCTTGTCGGTAGAGATTGAGAGGTTACGCTCATGCGCCGGGTAGCGGTCATAATCAGGTTGCAACAGAGCACCCGACTGCAAGCCCGCAAGCATCTCACAATAACAGCAGGCGACCTCGTATGTATTCGTGTTATTCTCGGCACCGTAGTTATATACACCGGATGGCAAGTTAAACGTCAGCGGAAGGAACTCGACCACCTCGCGCACCCATGTTATGCCGCGATACTCACGCACAGGGAACACAATTGGTGTACGTTCCTTTATAGCCTTTGCAATATTCAGCACGAAGTTCGCATGCGACGGCATACCCTCGCGCTCACGGTCATACATCCATGTTGCACGCAACACCACGGTATTGGGGTTGAAATAGAGCACACGCTCCTCAGCCTCAAGTTTGTGACGGCCATACACATTCTCGGGGGCAACAGGCACATCCTCACCGAGCAAGCCACTCTCAAGATTGCCGTTATACACCTGGTCACTTGAGAAGAATATCAACTTTGCGCGACAAAGAGCTGCAGCACGAGCAATGTTCGCCGCACCCTCAACATTCACACGGTAGCTCTCATCGGGGTTCTGATCACAAAAACCTGTGTTAGACAACGCAGCAAGATGCACCACCACATCGGGGGTGTGCTGCAGGAAATAACAATCGACCGACTCACGGTCAGTAATATCAAGCTCGGCATGCGAAGGAGCAAGCACCGCATACTCATTGCGCCACCGCGCAACAACACGACTGCCCACAAAACCACTCGCACCGGTTACTAAAATCTTTTTCATACACTCAAGTCATATCATTGTTCTTTCTCTTTTCTTATATTTTCAAGTACCTTACCATTATAGGAAAAGTACTTTGCACCTTGATACGCGCCAGAGGTATTACGCTGTTCCTCTGGCATATATGTACCAACAAAAGGAGAGAGTTTATATATACGACCTTCATATTCTATACTGTCATCAGTTGCCACTTTGACAACGATTCCTGTAGGATTAAAAGTCACGCATTCTCCAATCTTTATTCCGCACATAGAGAACTTGAAACGCGAACGCTTGACCTCACGTTTTGGAAACTCTTTGCATTTATTTTCTGCAACAGGTTTGTTTTCCTCATATAGGATTACCTCTGCATCGTCCACCGTCATAGCTATGTCATGAAAAATATCGAGTGCGACTTGTGGAGCAACATTGAAGAACTCTCGATTCTGTCGTATACGCAGATCGGTGAGCCTGTCAATGGTCTTATGTACCAATTTTTCCACCTCGTTATATTTCACTGTTCTCATAGTAGCAAAAATCTCAAAAGGCAAAGGAACTGCTGTATTGTCGAGTTCTTTACTTCTCACATCCACAGGACGAGAACTTTTACCAATCTTCACCCAATCCTCACGAAAACTTGGATTGGTGAGTATATAGACATAACCGGGTTCTTTATTACTCATACTTACATATCTGATGTTACATAAGCAAAAGTAATAAGATACAACGACAAAAAGAAATTTTACTGAAACACTTTAAATATCTTAATAAGATCGTAAAATCATTATCATCAACACCAATGTTTTTGATTAGGTAATATTTTAAAATCCGGCACCGTTAAAGGACACAAGTTAAACCTTTTTGATTTTGGGATTAAGCGGCAGGGCTGTTTGACTGTTAGTTAGATACTCGCCGCGAGTGGCTAAGTAAAGGAGTTACGCACCGCCCTAAAATTAAAAAGAAAGTTTAAGTGGTAATGACGGTTTGACTGAAGGATATTGCTTACAACTCCTGAACAAAGAACCGGAAGACTGTTTTTTCCGCGTGCCGGGGCTTTTCGTTCTTTTGGCCGCCAAAAGAACATGAAAGAAAGATTTGAAGAAAATACAAGTGAACGATTAAGGTTGCGAACTACCATTGAATATCAGGGCGAGCAAATCTCGCCCCTACAATATTAGATCAATACACCTTTGGCAATACTCGCCTTTAGTGACCCGCAGGGCGCGACTTATCTCCGCGCAACCTGCGACCATTCGCTGCTCGTGTTGCCGAAACTTCGTTTTCACCTTTCCGCTTGCCCCTCAAAAACTATACGTCAAGCTCATTGTAACATTCCTGCCGGGGGCGCTGATGCCGCAGCTGTAGGGGCGTAGCGTTTGTCGGCTATATTTTCTCTCGTTTGTTCGGAATTCGCCTTACGGCAGATATACATCCTTGGGGCGGTAAACCACACTCCTTTGGGGAGATAAACCTCGGTGCTAAAGCACACTCCTCGGGGGAGGTAAACCTCCCTTCGTCGCAAACAATGCTTTTTTCGCATTGGCGTCGCAAAGAACGCAGCTTTCGCGTCGTCGCTGTGAAAAATAATCAAGCAAACTAGTTATTTCTTGCTCACTTTTTCATATATTAGCGAAATGAATATAAAACTCACGATTATTATGAAGATAAAAGATTTACTTGCAGGTTTATTAGTTGTCATGTCTCTGTTTTTTGTTGCATGCAACGAAGAGAATCCTGATAACAGAACACCCAATTTGCTGACTGAGCCAATTGTGATTCTATACGAGAATGATGTACATTGCGCTGTCGATGGATATCCGGTTCTTGTGTCCGTGCGCAAGGAGTGCCAGAGTGCCACCGACTATGTTTCGACAGTGTCATGTGGCGACTTTGCAAGCGGTGGCCTTGTTGGAGCAATATCGAAAGGCGAGCAGATTGTCAAGATAATGAACCACGTGGGATATGATGCAGTTGTCCTTGGCAACCACGAATTTGACTATGGAATACCGCAGATGTTCAATATAACAGACTCTTTGGATGCTCCTGTGCTGTGTGCAAACCTCAAGAATGTGCAGACCGAAGAGACACCATACCCGGCCTATCACGTTGTCAGCTATGGCGATGTAGATATTGCTTACATCGGTTTTACCACCACGACAAGCGGCACAGTAACAAGCTTGAGCGACGAGCAAGGCAATCCTCTCTACAGCCTTATGCGCGAGGACTTCTACGCCAATGCACAATATTTCATTGACGAGGCACGCGAGAACGGAGCCGACTACATCATTGCCCTTTCGCATTTGGGCGACAGCCAAAAGGGTATACACCCCAATTCAACTGGCTTGATAGCCAACACTACAGGACTTGACGCCGTAATAGACGGACACGACCACCATGTAATTGAAGAACAATTCATCAATGACAAGGAGGGCAAGCCCGTGTTGCTCACTTCATCGGGCACCAATTTCCAATATGTAGGCAAGCTCACAATCGACACAAATGGAGGAATACACTCCATGCTTGTTAGCACAAGCAACGGCAGTATCACGCCCGACAATGAAACAGCGCTGTTTGTAAACCGTGTAAAAGAGGAAGTCGAAGGGCTCGGCAATTTCGTCATCGGACACAGCGAGGTTGACCTGACGATAAACGATGAAAACGGGAAGCGCATTGTACGCAAGCAGGAGACAAATATAGGCGATTTCTGTACCGATGCGTTCCGCGCCTTCACCGGCGCCGACATTGCACTTGTAAACGGCGGCGGCATCCGCAAGGATATAAAGAAGGGCGAGGTGCTGTTCAACGACCTGTACAATGTGATGCCGTTTGGCGACATGATTGCAACAGGCACCCTCACCGGAGAGCAATTGCTTGACGTGCTTGAGTATGCCGTATCGTACCTGCCTGCTGAAGCCGGTGTATTCATGCAGGTAAGTGGTTTGCGCTACAAGCTGAACCCCGAGATTCCATCACCTGTGGTTATGGATGCCGAGACCGAAATGTTCTCACACATTGAAGAGGGAGAGCGCCGTGTATCCGAGGTTGAAATATTGGACAAGGAGAGCGGAGAATACAAGGATATTGAACTCTCGCGCCGCTACACAATGGCGACACTTGACTACCTGATTCTTGAATTGGGTGGCAGCGGTATATTCAAAGGAGTAGAACCCGAGCCGACATATTGGGGTGCAGATATTGAAATCCTGCGCAGCTACCTTGAGAACAACCTGGGCGGTACAATAGGCAGCGAGTACAGCAAGCCGCAGGGCCGCATCATTTTCACAGCGCAATAAACTTATAGAACCACGATAACGAATAATATGAAATCATTACGTTCACTTTTCAGGATAGGCCTGGGCCCGTCAAGCAGCCACACAATGGGACCGAACCGTGCAGCAAAGATTTTTGCCGAGCGCTGCCCCAATGTAGATACCTACAGAGTAACCCTCTACGGCAGCCTTGCAGCAACAGGCGAAGGACACATGACCGACAAGGCCATAATCTCAGTGCTTGAGCCACTTGCAAGGCTGGAACTGCTATGGGAACCGAAGACATTCCTGCCATTCCACCCCAACGGCATGCTGTTCGAGGGTATAAGGAACGGAGAGGTTGTTGACAAATGGACCATCTACAGCATAGGCGGAGGCGAACTTGCCAACGAGCAGACTACCAAGAACGAGGAGGACATCTACCCGCTTACAACTATCCACGAAGTCATGGACTGGTGCGATGAGACCGGCTGCACATTCTGGGAATACGTAGAGAAATACGAAGGTCCCGAAATATGGGACTTCCTTGCCGAGGTTTGGGAGACAATGAAAGCGACAATCAGGCGCGGTCTTGAAAACGAAGGTGTACTGCCTGGCGGGTTGGGACTGCAGCGCAAAGCGAATGTATACCTGAACAAGTCACACTCATACAATGCCGCAGTAAGCAGCAAGGCAAGGGTCTATGCCTATGCACTTGCCACCAGCGAGGAGAATGCCAGCGGAAGTACAATTGTAACGACCCCCACTTGCGGTTCAAGCGGAGTGTTGCCGGCCGTACTGTATCACCTTCACACATCGCATGACTGCTCGGACAAGCGTATACTGCGTGCAATTGCCACAGCCGGGCTGTTCGGCAACGTTGCCAAGGAGCATGCATCGATATCGGGAGCCGATGTGGGTTGCCAGGGCGAGATAGGCGTTGCCTGTGCCATGGCGGCAGCTGCAGCATGCCAGCTCTTCGGCGGCACGATAAACCAGATAGAATATGCTGCCGAGATGGGTCTTGAACACCACCTTGGACTCACATGTGACCCTCTTTGCGGCCTTGTACAGGTACCTTGTATCGAACGCAACGCCATTGCTGCTGCACGCGCACTCGATGCATGTACATACTCGGCACTCTCCGACGGCAAGCACAAGATTGACTACGACCGCATTGTCGAGGTAATGAAAGAGACCGGCCATGATTTGCCGAGCCTCTACAAGGAGACATCTACCGGCGGTATCGCCAAGATTGACATCAGTAAGCGCCGCGGGTTCCGCAAGATACTCGACACCCTGCACATCACCAAGAAGAAGGATTGATACAAGGAACGGGCGCCACGCAACAACCGGAACTATTAAAACACTATATTTAATGAAAAAACTACTTTTGATTATGGCTCTGCCGTTGCTTTTCGTGGCGGCAAAGAGCAATGCACAGAACGAAAACAGGGTAAAGCCGAACTACGAACTTGCCGAACGTTTCTCACCGAAAAAAATCGGCAGAATGGTAAGACAGACAAGAATACAGCCTGTATGGTTCGAGGACGGCAAGCAGTTCATCTATGCCTGGAGTGATACCAAGGACCGCAACTTCTACCTGGTAGACGCAGTGAAAGGCACAAAGCGCGAACTGTGGGACATGGAGTGGCTTGCCAAGGAGGTAACCATGCGCACTGGCGACCCCTATGACGCACAGCATCTGCCTGTGGGTATAAAAAGAATCATACGCGAAGGACGTTACGTACGTTTCGACATAGCATCAAAGAAAGAGGTTGAGCGCGAGCTCCCACGTCATGAGCGCAACGACAGCGCCAAAATAAAGGAGAATAAGGGCAAGAAGATGAACAAGACCTTCTACTTCGAGTATGACATCAAGACAGGAGAACTTCTTGAACGCACAAAGGATGAAATCGATGACCTCTACCCCAACTATCCGGGTTGGGCAAACGTTTCACCCGACGGCAAGTTCGCCATCTATGAGAAGAACTACAACCTGTGGTACATGTCAATGGAAGATGTAGAGAAACTGCGCATCTGGGACAAGGACACTACTATCGTCGAGCACCAGCTCACATTCAACGGACGCCCCAACTGGTGCTACGCCCACCACTCTTTGGACGAGAAGCCCGACAGCACCAAGCGTTACCGCGTGTATGCCCTGTGGAGCCCCGACTCACGTCACTTTGTAATGACACACCGTGCCGACTCTATCCTCTCGAAGATGTGGGTCATCAACTCACTCAGCAGCCCACGTCCAAAACTCGAGACATACTACTACCAGATGCCCGGCGAGGAGACACCGAAGACAACCGTAGAGCTGTTCGACTTTGAAAACAAGACAAGCAAGACTGTCAACGCAGACCAGTTCAAGCACCAGCGCATAGGCCTGTTCAGCAGACCCGCCAACCACCTCACACGTTATGAAAACCCACGCAAGTCAGTCTGGCTCGGCGACAACAACGGATTCTACTTCGAACGCATCAGCCGCGACATGAAGAAGATTGAGGTATGCTACTACGACTTGGGCCTCGACACCACCAGGATGCTTGTACATGAGGAGATGAACACAAGTATCGAGAGCAAGCCAATATACCCTGTAAACAACGGCAAGCAGTTCATCCAGTGGTCGGAATGCACAGGTTGGGCAATGCTCTACCTCTACAATGCCGACGGCACACTAAAGAACGCAATCACCGACGGAGCATACCATGTTGAGGATGTTCTTGTAGTAAACGAGAAGGAGAAGAAGGTATACTTCACTGCATGTGGCTACAACAAGGAAGAGAACCCTTACTACATGCACCTCTACAGCGTGAACTTCGACGGTAGCGGCTTGAAGCAGATTGACGAGAGTGACATGAACAGCACATTCCTTCCTGCCGCAAATGGAGAGGCATTCATAGTAACATCATCACGTGTGGATACCACACCTGTGAACCATGTATACAGCAAGAACGGCAAGAAGACCGTTGAACTGGGCGTTGCCGACCTTTCACAGCTTTTCGCAGCCGGCTACAAGTTCCCCGAACGTTTCACAGTGAAGGCCGCCGACGGTATTACAGACCTCCACGGCGTAATGTACAAGCCATTCGACTTTGACTCTACAAAGTGCTACCCACTCATTGAGTACGTGTACCCGGGTCCACAGACCGAGGCCGTGAACGAGAGCTGGTCAAGCGGCATGAACCGCATTGACCGTCTTGCACAGATGGGCTTCATCGTAGTCACAGTAGGTAACCGCGGCGGACATCCCAACCGTTCAAAGTGGTACCACAACTTCGGCTACGGCAACCTGCGCGACTACGGCCTTGCCGACAAGAAGGTTGCAGCACAGCAGCTCATTGCACGCCACAGCTTCATCGACGGCAACAATGTAGGTATCCATGGACACTCAGGCGGCGGTTTCATGTCTACAGCAGCCCTGCTCACATACAACGACTTCTTCAAGGTAGCCGTTTCATGTGCCGGTAACCACGACAACCGCATCTACAACAACTGGTGGAGTGAGAAGCACCATGGCATCAAGGAGAATATCAAGGAGAAGACAAACAAGGACGGCGTTGTTGAGTGCGATACTACATTCTCATACAACATCAGCACCAACCAGGAGCTCGCAGGCCGCCTCAAGGGTCACTTGCTGTTGGTGACAGGCGACATGGACAACAATGTACACCCTGCAAACACCACACGCGTAGTAGACGCCCTCATCCGTGCCAACAAGCGATTCGAGATGCTCATTCTCCCCGGCGACCGCCACGGCTTTGAGACAAAGGACGAATACTTCTTCTGGAAGATGGCCGACTTCTTCAGCAAGCACCTGCTTGGCGAAGCAAAAGAAAGCGAAGTCGATATCAAGGAGATGAACAACGACTGACAATAAACAACGAGTGCTGCCCGTCGGGCAGCACTCGTTCTCTTTATCATTGTCACTACACGCCATAACGTGCAGTGCCCTGCAGTTCCTCCTCAATACGCATCAGTTGATTATATTTGGCAGTGCGGTCGCTACGGCTCATTGAGCCGGTCTTTATCTGTCCGGCATTTACGGCCACGGCAATATCGGCGATTGTAGTATCCTCGGTTTCACCGGAACGGTGGCTGATGATAGTTGTGTAGCCATTACGGCGTGCCAATTCAATGGTATCAAGGGTCTCGGTAAGTGTTCCAATCTGGTTGACCTTTACCAACACGCTATTGGCACAATTCAGCTCTATACCTTTACTCAGGTACTTGACATTGGTTACAAACAGGTCATCACCCACAAGCTGGCAACGCTTGCCGATGCGCTGAGTGAGCATAGCCCATCCCTCCCAGTCATTCTCGCCCATGCCGTCTTCAATGGAGTCGACAGGATAGGTTTCAATGAGGTGCTCAAGATAATCGACCTGCTCCCTGGATGTACGCTTATGCCCCTGCGGACCTTCAAAAATCGTATAGTCATACACACCATCGCGATGATATTCCGAGGCAGCACAGTCAAGTGCCAGAGTAATATCCTTTCCAGGGGTATAACCTGCTGACTCTATTGCACGGACCAACACTTCGAGTGCCTCCTCGGTACCGCTGAGTGCCGGTGCGAAACCTCCCTCATCACCAACTCCTGTGCTGTAGCCTCTCTTCTTGAGCACACTCTTGAGTGCTGCAAAGACCTCGGCACCCATCTGCACGGCCTCACGTATGCTACGGGCACCTATTGGGCGTATCATGAACTCCTGAAAAGCGACAGGCGCGTCGGAGTGACGTCCACCATTGAGCAGGTTCATCATGGGAACAGGCAACACATGAGCATTGACACCACCGATATAACGATAAAGCGGCATACCGCATGCCTGCGCTGCAGCACGCGCAATGGCCAATGATACGCCCAAAATGGCATTGGCTCCAAGGTTGCATTTGGTGGGCGTACCATCCAACTCAAGCATCAAGTGGTCCAGGCCGCGCTGGTCATACACGTTACATCCGCGCAAAGCGGGAGCTATGCGTTCATTGATATTTGCCACGGCTTTTGATACACCATTGCCGTTATAACGACCGTCTCCATCGCGCAACTCAAGAGCCTCGTTCTCGCCTGTAGATGCTCCCGACGGAACCGAAGCACGCCCTATAACACCATTCTCAAGTATTACCTCGGCCTCAATCGTAGGGTTCCCGCGCGAGTCGAGGATTTCTCTTCCTCTAATCTCTGATATTTTCATAATTCCAGACACTTACTATTATATACCATGTATCATACAAACGTTCCGCGAGGAAGTTTGTTTTTCCGCCATAAAAATACGCGATAGTTCGAATTTATGAAAACTTACAGAAAAGTATTTTATCTCCTTGAGGCAAAGTATATCCTAAAGGCCACATTAGAGACAATAAAAGACAAGAACCCCTGCAATGGTCAATCATTGCAGGGGCATTCTTTTTCAGACATCAAGAATGTGGGCCTTACCACATACCATACGTAACCTTTACAGTCTTTCCCTCACGCGGAATATCAACTTGAATATAATTGTCACGTTCGGGGTCTTCTCCCTCAGGCGTAGGCTCTCCGTTACCCCATGCACGGTTGAACCACCATGAGCTGTCATTCTTCATGAACCAATAATGGGAGCCTGAAACCAGCATGCTGTCAAGAGAAGCATAAAAGGCCTCTACGGGCTGTTCTTTGAACTCGATTACCATTACAGACTCGCTGTCGCCCATCCAGTTCACCCACAAAAGAGAATCAGAGAGGACTGTATACTCGGGCATATCAACGCCCATTATGCGCGACAGGCGCTGAGCATCGGCATACGGAGGTTCATACGTACTCTTGTCACCACACGATGTAATACAGATTACGACCACAACAACCGCAAACAGAGATTTAAAGACGCTATTCATTGTACTGTAATTATTTGATATACGCTTTTTCAAATAAACGGGAGAAATTGCGGTTTATTGTATTTACATTATTTTGTCTTATAGAACATCTTCACCGGCTGGTAACAGATATTCTCATACTTCTCAAGTACCGTACCCTTGTCGGTATCGAACACCCATACACTGCCGTTCGTGCCCTCCTGACCAGGTTCGTAGAACGCAACGTATGTCTTCAGGTGGTCACTGCTCATTTCAAATGCTGTTATCACCGCATTGTCGCTGCCTACTGTAAGAAGCACCGGCGCGTTTGCAAGATTGGTGATGTTGGTGTTGTAGTTCCAACGGCGCACCTTGTTGCCATCGGCAAACAGCAATGAATAGTATGTCTTGTTTGCCACGCAAGGCGTCTCGGGCTTCAGCGGACTGTTCATGAGCGCACCCTGAACTGTGTTCAATGTCGTGAAGGTAGGCCTCATCTCAACATAGTCATAGCCCCAGAAATCGGTATACAGTACCTCACTGCGTGTAATGGGGGTGTTGGCGAGGTTTGTAAGGATGAGGAACTCCTGACGGTCGCCCGATGCACTCTTCTGAGCTTGGGTCATACGCACCTTTGTCATTGAGACGAGACCGCGGTTTGTAAAGTAGTTCCTTGAACTGAAGAGTGAATCGCCCAGCATCAAGTGATACTCTGTACTGCAATAATAAGGACCATAGCCGTTGTAAATCTGCGCAAGACCACCGTTCTCACTGTCCCAAAGGATAATGTCGTAACCGTTTCCGCTGTTCACGATGCAGTTCTTTGCATATGTCGCCAGCAGCTTGCGTGGCTTTGCTACGGCCGACTCTGTTGTAGAGAAGTCATATACCTTGCCGTTCTCGCAGACTACAGGATATGAAGTACCTGAATATCCTTTTGCCGGAATTCCAAGGATTACCGGCTTGAAGTCATCATACTCGGGAACCGTGAAGTGATTCTCAACTACAAGTGTCTTCTCGTTAAGGTAGTATACAGTAGGCAGGTCATCACGTTCGCCACCACCCTGACAGGCAATAATGAGGTTACCGCTGCACTGCACCACGTCGGCTGCACCTGCTGCAAACTGCATGTCGGGGTTGTTCACAGCAAAGCAATCGCCGACGGTGAACGAAGCCTCCTCGCCGGCAGCGGGTTTCTGCATGAAAGAGAGCATTGAATTGCCCTCGGCATCCTTGCTGAGCACTGTTATACCCTCCTCATATGGAGAGTTCACGTACACGGTAAAAGGGAAGAAGCTCTTGCCGTCCTCGTTCTCCACAATGAGACGGCAATTGTACTTGCCCAACGATGTTCCGGTGAAGACAAATGTCTCGTCATGAGAGAATGCTACAAGGTCCATTTCCCAGGTATATGTGAGAGGCTTTGCCTTGTGGCTCTGTGTTACTACGGGTTCGATGACAAGAGTCGCGTTCTTGTCGATATTGTACACACTGTCGATGCCCGACTCTATTGTTATGTGTGAGAGGGGACGTGTCGCATCGGTAGTCTCATCGCTGAAACATGCGACAATCATGGGCATTACCGCCAGCATTAGACACCATTTCAAGATTCTCATATCTATATAATATCTTTTATTCATTCAACAATGCAGTTCAGGACGCTACAGTATAAGGATCGGGGAAATCGAACGGGAAGTCGGGGAACTCCCGTAGTATGCCCTCCCTGTTGTCGGGGTTACCGAAGAACTCATACATCTTGGCGTAGATATACTTCACGAAAATTGTGCGGTACTGGTATGGGTCGCCGTATGGTATGTGCTCAAGGTTCTCGCCATAGAGTACAACCATATTCTTGTAAGTCTCGGGCAGAATCTCCTCCACAGCGTGGTAGTACTCAACCATCTTGATGAACTTGAGAGGATGCCACTTGCCAAGATATCTCTCCTGCCATACCTTCTCGCCATGGGCACTGTACCACTCGGGCTGGTCTACCGAGTTGTCGAAACGGAACATGCGCACCTGGCTCAGCGAGTCGAGTGTAGGCGCAAAGTATCTGTTGTCGACAAGCTGCAGACAGAGTGTGTATCTCTCATAGCCGTCGATATAATTGCCCTTGAGTTCATCGCGGTACACGGTTACAGGTATCACGCCATTTATTGAATCGGGCATGATGCATGCATCGCCTATTGTGAAGTGCACACCCTCAACGGCATTGGTTGAATCGGGGAGAATCACATAGCCTATCTCGCGTTTCTCCTTGCTGAGTCCACCCATCACCTTTACAGGTATGTTGTAAGTATACTCCCTTATCTCGACCGGAGTCACACTGAACGAGTAGTTGAGTGTGTCCTTTGTAAAATATATGCCTGAGTGCGAGAGGTCGAACCTCATGTAATCCTCATCGTTGCATGCTGTCATGAGCACGGCCACAGGCAAGGCAAGCGCCATTATGGCGTATCTTATTGTTCTATTTATCTTCATAGCCTTTATTTTGACTTCATCGAAACCCTCGGTTTTATCAAAACCTCGGCTTTCACTTTTTTAGTTACGGTTCTCAAATTCAACATCGGGTACAGGAATAGAGTATATTCCGTCGACCGGTTTGTAAACAACAGTGTTATCGTGCGACTCTATTGTAAGGTTCTGACGCTTCATGTTGAAGTATGTCTGCCCCTCGCCTATCATCTCCTTGTAGCGTTCATCGTTTATGAGTTCTACAGTAAGGCTCTTGTCGGCCTCAAGCGGCTCAAGGCCACGGTGTTGGCGCACACTGTTGTAGAGTGCAAGCGCAGTGTCATAGTCACTGTCGAGCAGAGCCTCGGCCGCAATGTAGTACATCTCGGGAACACGGATGAGGTTGACGCCAAGGATAAGATCGACAGGACGTGTCGATGCCATGTTGTTGAGTTCATAGATATCGGTGAACTTGCTCAGACGGTACTTGACGTCATCGCCGACGCCTGACTCGGAAAAATATGCCATTGTGCGGAAATCCAGACCCGATGCATCCCTTTCATAGAGTGTCATGAAATCCTCGCGCAGATCAAGAGAGTAGTACGATGTTACCTGCTGGAGCTTGCCGCTGACACTTGTATAGAAACCTGGGTAATAGATTCCGAAGATTGTCTCTTTGCGCGACAGCACGCCTGCAAGGTCGTTAACAACCTCGGTCTTCTCCTTGAGGATATACTTGCCGGCGTTGATGACCTTCATTGCATACTCGGCAGCCTTTTCATTGTTGCCCATTGTAAGGTACACACGTGCAAGGGTTGCCTGTACGGCATGGAGGTTGAAATGTATCTGGCGGTCGAGCATGAAATTGCCCGCGCCCTCATGCTCACCCTCATCGGCAAGCAGTGCCTCGGCCTCATGCAGGTCGGCAAGTATATGTTCGTAGTTCTTCTCAAGAGACTCGAAATCGGGGGTCTTGAGAGAGAACTCTGTTGCATACGGAATACCGTCGGCAGCGGGGTTCACAGTATACTGCTCGGCGAAGATACGTACAAGGTCAAAATGCATGAAAGCACGCAGGCCAAGCGCCTCGCCACGATAGAGTGTATAAGGATACTCCGATGCATTTGCAACCAAAGGAGCATTAAGCACGCTGTTCACGTTGGATATGTTCTTGTACATGGCAATCCATGCACTCTCGAAGATTCCCTTTACCGACGAGTGGTCCCACTGGTAACCACTCATGGCTGTCACACCGGTGCTGCCATAGCACCACAATGTCTGCGACAGGATTTCAAGAGTCGAGAAATGGAGTTCCTGACCATAGAGTGACTGCTGGCGCATCTGTGAATACACGCCGTACATCGCATCTTCAATACCTTCGGGAGTTGAAAGCAACGGATCGCGCTTCACCTGACCGTCGGGAGTGATGTCAAGGAAATCGTCGCATGATGTTGTCGCAAGCGTAAGAGTGCATAACAACAGGATAATATATTTCATTTTCTTCATATCAGGCATTGTTTAAAGTGTTACATTAAGATAGAACTCAAATCCCTGGCTGTAGAGGTAGTCGGTACCTCGTTCAATCTTCACGGTAGAGAAGCGAAGAAGGTCGGTGAAGTTCACACCCACACGCATGTTATGCAGGCTCATACGTTTACAGAGCTCGTCGCTGAACTCATAGCTGAGGTTCATTGAACCTAGTGTAAGGGTGTTCTCCTTCTCGGCAAAACGGTCGGTCTGCTGGGGACGTGAACTGTCGGCAATATCCTTGTAGATTGCGTGGTCACCAGGCTGCTTCCAACGGTCATCGAACACACGCTGGTCGGCATTGTAACGCGGGTCGGCACCCTCTACCTTTGTAGCACGGGTAGTATTGTACACCCATGCTCCCATGCGGAAGTTGAAGAGTGCATAGAGCGAGAATCCCTTCCAGTAGAGGTTGGTGCTGAGTGTTCCTGAGAATGCAGGCTCAGTGTCACCGATAAGCACCTTGTCGGCAGGGTCATATTCGAATGTACGTTCGCCGTTGCGCTTGATGTATACCTCCTTACCGGTTGCAGGGTCAATACCGCCCGAACGCACCAGTTTGAGTGCAGTCACACTCTCACCCTCGGCATACTGTGGCAGCGGGTTAAGATAGAGGTCGGCATTCTCCTGATTCTCTTTGTTTATCTCCTCAAGAGCCTTGTTTATCTTGGTTATCTTGTTGCGGTTCATGTAACCCGATGTTGCCAGGCGCCAGTAGAAATCGTTGGTACGGTATATGTAACCGTCGAGCTGGTACTCGATACGCTTGTTCTGCAACTCGCCAAGATTTGACTTTGCAGTAGTGACACCTGTTGACGGAGCCTTCGACTTGTCGAGCAACAGGTCGGTTGTGTTGCGGATATATGCATCGACAACAAGGTTCAGACGGCGATCGAACATACTGAGGTCGAGACCTATGTTGTAGTTCATTGTACGTTCCCATGTGAGGTCGACATTACCTATTGTCACTGGGATTGCACCGATACCGTTCTTGTACTCGTAGTCGTTGAGATATTGGTACATTGTCATCGCCTGGAAGGGGCTGAAGCTTACCTTACCTGTATATCCCATACTGCTGCGTACCTTGAAGACATCGAAGTTCTTCTTCACACTCTTCATGAACTCCTCGTTCATGACATTCCAACCAAAACCTCCAGACCAGAAGTGTCCGAAACGGTTGTTCTCTCCGAACTGCGAAGAACCGGTCATTCGCCATGTGGCATCCACAAAATAGCGGTTACGCCATGAGAAGTTTCCTGTTGTAAAGAAACCGACATCGGCTGTCTCGGCCTGTGAGCCGTAAGGTTTGCTGTCGGTAGGATAGCCGGCCGCGTTGCCGATATATGACAGATGGTCGTTGTAGAAACCTATTGCCTGCAGTGTCTCACTGGTGCTTGAGGCATGGTTGATTTCCCAACCGGCAGAGATGCTTATAAGCGACTCGTCCTTGAAGAACTTGTTGAATGTACCCACAATGTTACCATTGTAACTTGTGCCTCTTGTAGAGCCCTTGGTATACTGTCCTTTCTTGCTAAGGTCGGTAACATCCTTGTATGTGCGTGACTTGGGAGAGACGAAGATGTCGCTACTTCCCATTTCACTCGACAGGTTGAAGTGACCGGTGAGCAGGAACATGCGGCTGATGTCCCAACGGAAATCGGTGCTGTTGGTGAGGGTACGCTCGCCACTCTTGGAGAAACTGCCCAAAGAGGCCTCGTAGAGCGGATTGTCGGCATCCCATGAAAGGTTCTCATTAGGCGTGCCGTCCTCATTATACATCTTGTCATAAGGATTCATACCAACATACTGCGAGAACGAACCGTAAGGGGAGTTCTTTACGGCAATCTCCTGATATGTGGTACGGTTAGATATGGTTATCGAGTTTCCGATGAAGTAGTCGAGCTTGAAGCCTAGGCTGTAACGCTTGCGGTAATCGTCCTTCATTACACCCTTTGTATCGCCATAACGGCCGGTAAGTTCATAACGGAGATTCGAAGCACCGCCATAGATACGCAGGGAGTGGTCCTGCGAAAGTGCAGTACGTGCAGGCTGTGAGAGCCAGTCGCTGTTCTGTCCCGCAGCAATGAGTTTGTAACGTTCATTGTAGAGTTCGTCATACTCATACTGCAACGGCAGACCGGTAGCAGAGTTTATTGCTCCGTTAGCATTGTAAAGACCTGCCAGGCGTTCATACTCAAGTTTCTCACGTGCATTCAGCACATCATAATCACCAAGCATCGGGAGCTGCAGGTTACCGGTGAAGTTGTATTGTACGCGCAAGGTGCTCTCAAGGATAGGCTTGCGAGTGATTACAATTACACCGTTTGCAGCCTTTGAACCATAGAGTGCAGTAGCCGAAGCATCCTTGAGCACGGTAATCTTGTCCACCTCGTTAATGTCAAGGTCATAGAGGTCCTGCATTGTAATTTCTGTTCCGTCAAGGATGATTGTGGGCTGGTTCACCTGCTGGCCGCTGTTCGAGAACGAACTCATACCACGGAGCACCAGTTCAGGAGTATGGTTGGGGTTTGAGCCCTGGCTGGTGTTCTGCACCATTGCCATTCCCGGCGTAAGCGCCGAAATTGCAGTTATGAGGTTTGTACCCGACACCTGTTTGAGTTCAAGCCCACTCATCTCGGTTACCGAACCTGTAAATGTCTCCTTGTTCTTGGTAACGAAACCTGTTATCACAACATCCTCAAGCATATTTGAATCCTCGGAAAGTTCAATACGGAGGCCCTCCATGGACTTGCCGTTTGAGGGGATTGTCACCGTCTTGTAGCCGATGAATGAAATCTGAAGTTCGAAATCACTCACCGGAGATATGATACGGAACTCACCTTCCAGACTTGTAGATGTACCGGTAAGCAACTTGCCGCCAGCCCACACTGCCACGTTGGCAGTAATTATAGGCTCGCCGGTTGCCTTGTCAACGACAATACCATAAGCGACACTCCTCTCATCGGGATTGTTCACTACCGACGGTTCTGTCATCGCAAGCGAAACTGCAGGCACCGCCACAAGCAACAGCTGCATAACCACCCTGCACATTATCGCAATCTTCAACTTACGTTTTTTCATATATAATATCAAATTGTTGTATTTTTCACACTAAATACCCCAAACCAAGGCACAAAAAGGACCAAATTGCCCCATTTTCGTAATTCGCTGCAAAAATACAAAAAAGAAGTGTCCCCACCAACACGGCAGGGACACTTTATGATAAGTTAATATTATATTTATAATATATTTACTTAACGAAAACCTTTTTACCATTAACGATGTAAAGACCTGGAGTTGAAATCTCGCCTACCTTGCGGCCCTGGATATCGAAAATACCCTTTACTGCACTATTCTCAACAACCACGTTCTCAATACCAGTAGCGTCACCCTTGGTAAGAACGACATTAGTATATTCGGCAACAAGAGTATTGTTCACATCATCGCCCCAAGCACCAGAAACTACTGTAAAGTCTTCCATACTCAAGGTTCCGTCCTCGTTGAGTGTAATGGTCAAAGGATTTGCCTTAGCCTCAGCATCAAATATTTTGAGGAAAGAACCGCCACCAAGGCTCTGAACATTACCATTTGCCAAAGTTGCACTCTTGCCATCCTCGGCAATTGTAAGAACGATACCACCGTAATTGATACTATAAACATCGTTGCCCATGAAGTTTGTAACACAATACATAGCATCAGAATACTCTGTAGCCTCATAGAACTCTACTGTAACATCAAAAGATGTAGGATATGTATTACCGTCATGTGATACGACATTTGATGTCAGCGCAAACTCTCCGGCCCAATCAAATGCAGGAGCCTCGGGCTCTGCAGCCTCCTTTGTAACTGTAAGGTTAGAATACCATACATTCATTGTATTCTCACCGTATGCATCCTTGCCATATTCACCTGTTGCAATAGTAAGGCTTTCAATAAACATTGTACCATCCTCGTTTACAGTCATCACGATTGGGTTTGCAGAAAGGTTCATGTCAAGAATCTTCATGAACATGCCACCACCCAAAGACACAAGGTTACCGGTACTGATTTCCACACTCTTGCCATCCTCAGCAGGCGTAAACAACAGACCACCGTAGTTGATAGAATTGATGTCATAGCCGAACACGCTTGTCACGCAATATACATTGCTTGTCTCATGGAATGTTACCTCGAACTGGAACTCTGTAGGCCACTCGATACCAGCCGCATCAGCAACATAAGGAGCGGCAGCCTTCACGTTATATACACCGGCCCAATCAAATGCAGGAGCTTCTGTTGCCATCTTCAAAGAACCTGATGTGTACCACTGATGATAGTTGCCGTTCACAACCAAAGAATCGGTTACACCATCGGAAGCCTTTACTATAGCATCGCTTGCAAAAGCAAAGCCGCTGTAGAGTGAGAATGCTGTCTCGTCCTGAGACTTGAACTCGATAGAACCCGCAGTTGCATCGCCATACATTGGAGCGAAACGGATGCCGTTAGCCTCATCAAGATAGGTATTGTCATAGTCGAACAGAACAGATACGCCATTGTAAGATGCAGGGAGAGTAACTGCATCGTAGCCCTCGATTGCGATTGTTGCGTCATAAGTCTTGTTGTCGTCAGACTTCTTTGCAAGTGTCACGGCAAACTCTGTAGGAATAACAGAACCGGCCATTGTGTCATAAGTTCCTGCACCTGCCTTGAACTGGTACTCGCCGCTGATATCAGCAACCTCAACAACCTCGGACTCAACAAGTGTCATCTTCACGTTTGTGTACTTTGCGATGATTGTCGCTTTCTCGGCCTGGTAGTCAGTGATTTTCACAACTGTAAAATCAGGAATTGTAATCAAGCCATCGGCAACATACACATTGTAGTATACAGGGCCATAAGACTGCACTTTCCACTCATCATCGGCATATACACCATAAGGGTTGTCACCGTTCTCATTTGCAAGCAAAAGCTCATTCCACAACTGAGGATTGTTAAGATTGTTGATCTTAAGCATGTCCTGACCGTTCTTTGCACCAATCATATTTACGTTTTGCTGAACAGATGAGCCGGCAAAACCAACGATTTTTGCAATGTAAGTTTCATCGGCAGAGATAACAGCCTCGCAATCGCCCGAAAGAGTCTCCTTGTGAGCCTGTGTTGCAGCATCTGTAAACTCTACGTCTGCTGTAAACTGCCACTTTCCGAACAACTGGTCAATTGTAAAGCTCTGCGCTGTTGCCTGTACTGCCATAAAAAGCATAAGGCAAATTGACAAAAAGTAGTTTTTCTTCATAAGCACAAAATTAGTTTATAATAAATTGATAGTATTTTTCAATTTTTAGATGGCAAAAGTAGTAATATCATTGCAGACTATAAAGTAAATTGCCGATTAATTATG
The DNA here is from genome assembly GCA_045634085.1 of Bacteroidaceae bacterium. Classification (GTDB taxonomy): domain Bacteria; phylum Bacteroidota; class Bacteroidia; order Bacteroidales; family Bacteroidaceae; genus HGM04593. The sequence continues at coordinate 7,307 of JAZQZM010000050.1, read as the reverse complement.
CAATTAACCGACAATTTAACAAGAATGTAAATAAATCTTTTCACTTGAGTGACTCAAGAAACTCCTTGAGCAACGCCCCTTTGCTTGGGCGCATTGCGCCATAAGTGTGAAGCCTGCCCTCTTTGTCATAGACAAGGAAGAACGGAATTCCTTTCACATTGAGTGCATCGCAAAGGGTGTTACCCCTGTCATGCAGCTGGTTACCATGCAAACCAAGCTCATCCATGCTCTTTTTCCACGCCTCGCTGTCGGCATCGGTAGAGATTGACAGGAATACGATATCACTGTCCTTCATTGCCTCTTCAAGTTCCTGAAGATGAGGAATCTCCTTGCGGCATGGACCACACCAGCTTGCCCACAGGTCAATATATACATATTTGCCCTTGAATGTAGAAAAATCGACCACATTGCCTTGGGCATCCTGCAGTACAATCTCCTGGGGAAACGCAGAACCTACAATCGTAGCCTTGCGTTTGAGATACTCCTTGACATATTCATCAGAAAGAGAGCATTTTGCCACGACATCCCTCACCTGTGCAAGACCGCCTTCGAAATCGGCAGAATAGTTGTAACTTGTTATGAAGTTCCTCATCAAGGCACCACCCACAGCCGCACGCACTGCGTCATTGCTGTAATTGTCATAAAGCAGGTTCATTTTCTCCATCAAAGAAGCATTTGAGGGGATTGCAGAACTTATTATTAAGTTGGCCGAATAGAACAGCGATGTATAGTCGCAGTCAAGCACCGACTGCGGTTTTGGCAGCACGTCAGCAATTGCGAAATCAATAGCGGAAGCATCAATTCCCTGCGCACGTGGAATTGATGCATAGGCGTCATAAGCAGCAGTGTATGCCCACACCTTTACGAACTCCTTGACCTGAGCGGAGACCTCCTCGGCCGATAACAAAGAATCGGCAACAGTGCTATACGAAGTCACGATACTCTTCAGTTCAGCGTTATTCAAGCCCTGCTTTGTCCACAGCGTACGTAAATTAGAAGCCACGGCTGCATTGTATGCAGTGAGAACACGGTTATCGGCATTGTCTGTAATCTTCAAAGACTTGTCAACAATCTCAACCGCAAGTTTCACCTTGTCGGTTTCACCCACATACACGGTTGTTATCAACTGGGCATTATCCTTTACGACGACAATATCGTAGAAGCCTGTTGACGACATATCTACTCTGCCGGCAAAGACACCATCCCTGTTGCGCAAGCGCACACTCTTCGCATCACCGCAGACACGCGGCCCGGCATAGACCAAAGCTTCGGCATCCAACATTGGAGAGAACGAAAGTTCAATACGGGCATGCTGAGCCTGCATCACGGATATTGACAAGAGCAATATTACAAATGACAAAAACACTTTTTTCATAATAACTGAGATTTTGCGACAAAATTAATACTTTTCGCCCTATTTCACAAAAAGAGTATCCAAATGCAAACTTTTTTAACAGAATTGCTGTCAAAAATTATTTTATCTTAATTTTACCGGACACAAGTCCTGAATATTGCGAAAAAACATATATTTGCAACAGGACTTAATTTAAAACAACCATTTAATATGAAAAAGATTCTGTTTACAATGCTTTGCACAGCAGTGATGGCATCATGCTGCGGGAGCAAGACAAAGAGTGAAGGATGCGGCGACTGCACTGGTAACCACACCGAGTGTACACAACAGCACAACGACTGCACTGGCGAATGCGACGAATGCACACAAACTCACGGCGAGTGCACCGGCAACCACGAGGGCTGTACATCAGCATGTGACAAAAAGGTGGAATGCGAAGCACCTGCCGGTTGCATCCAGGCCGACAACGAAATATTCTTGACAAGAATTGCCGACTTCAACAATCCTGAATGGAAATATTTGGGCGACAAGCCTGCCATCGTTGATTTCTACGCCGACTGGTGTGGTCCCTGCAAGATGATTGCCCCATCACTTGAAGAAATTGCAAAGGAGTATGCCGGTAAACTTTATGTATACAAGGTAAACGTGGACAACTGCGGAGAGATTGCTGCCGCATTCAAGATATCGGCAATCCCCACACTCTTATTCATCCCTACAGACGGTGAACCGTTGAAGACTGTCGGAATGATCAACAAAGGTGACATTGAGGCCAATGTCGCAAAAATAATGCAGTAAAGCTATTGTCGGGCGCATAAGTTTAGTGGGTCATGGCGCGCCATGACCCACTAAACTTATATACTCAACAGAAAGACTCCGGAAATAGACAAAAAAAGAGTTCCAGTATAACTGAAACTCTCTGTTGGGCTACCCGGACTCGAACCAGGAAAGGCAGGACCAGAATCTGCAGTGTTACCATTACACCATAGCCCAATGCTCAAATGCGATGCAAAGGTACAACTTTTTTTGGTAAAACAAATATTTTTCCCACTTTTTTTATCACAAATGAAGAAAAAAGTTCAAAATACGCTGCCCGCCGGCCAAAAACAGTGCAAAAATGAGGAGTTATATTTAAAGATAGATAAAATTAAATTATATTTGCGGAATATAATAAGGTTGGGCAGAAACAGACATTTTGTCACACATTACAAGCTGAAACTTGACAAAATCCTTTCTGGCACAGATATTGCAACAACCTTTTGAAAACGAAAAAGTATACATACATATGCAGGACAAGAAAATTGAAGCGAAAGAAGTTATCGAGCTCATAATCGAAGGTATTCAGGAAAAGAAAGGAAAAGGCATTGCTGTTGTAGATATGCTCAACTTGGGCAACAGTGTATGCGACTATTTTGTTATATGCCAAGGAAACTCGCCCAACCAGGTGAGTGCAATTACCGATTCCATTGCCGACACTCTGCTTAAAAAAGGCAGAAGGAAGCCTTATGCAATAGACGGCTTGCGCAACAGTCAATGGGTAGCCATGGACTATGGCGACGTACTGGTACACATATTCCTGCCCGATGTGCGTGCATTCTACGACATTGAGCACCTGTGGGCCGACGCTAAAATTACCATGGTCCCCGACCTTGACTGACGATACCAGCAAAGAACGCATTTTAAAATTACAGGATTGTACGCTATTGAAATATGGCAAATTTAGGAAAAATAGGAAAACCAAAATTCAATTTCACCTGGTTCTACATTGGAGCCGGAGTGATTCTCCTTGCCCTGTACCTGTTCGGTAACGGCGGCAACGAGCAGATAAAGGAGGTAAAATATTCAGTATTCAGGGAGTATATCGCCAACGGATACGTTGAAGACATAACAGTAAGTGAGAACGGCGAAGTCGAGGCATACCTAAAGAAGGACTCTGCTGCATACGTATTCCCAAAGGAAAAACTTGATGCAAAAGCACGCCCGATGGTAGTGACCACTATCGGTTCGACCGACAACTTTGACGAATATATCTTTGAAATGAAGAAAGCCGACGAGAACGGCAAAGTGAGATTCGACGGCACATTGACATATGAAAAAGACAACGGCCTGCTGTCAAATCTGCTTTGGAGCATAGGTCCGTTCGTCCTCATCATCATTTTCTGGATTTTCATAATGAACCGCATGGGCGGCGGCAGCGGCAACGGCGGCGGCGTGTTCAATGTAGGAAAATCACAGGCAAAACTGTTTGACAAGGAGAATACACCTACGATAACCTTCAAGGATGTAGCCGGACAGGAAGGAGCAAAACAGGAGGTCAAGGAGATTGTGGACTTCCTCAAGAACCCCAAGATATACACAGAACTTGGTGGAAAAATCCCCAAGGGCGCTTTGCTTGTAGGCCCTCCGGGAACAGGAAAGACCCTACTCGCAAAGGCGGTGGCAGGCGAGGCAAACGTTCCGTTCTTTTCGATGTCTGGCTCCGACTTTGTTGAGATGTTCGTGGGTGTAGGCGCGTCACGCGTACGCGACCTGTTCCGCCAGGCAAAGGAGAAAGCGCCATGCATCGTCTTCATTGACGAGATTGATGCAGTGGGACGCGCACGCGGCAAGAACCCGTCAATGGGCGGTAACGACGAACGCGAGAATACGCTGAACCAGCTGCTCACCGAGATGGACGGTTTCGGAACCAACAGCGGTATCATTGTAATTGCTGCGACAAACCGTGCCGACATCCTGGACAAGGCTCTGCTCCGTGCCGGCCGTTTCGACCGCCAAATACATGTGGACCTCCCCGACCTGAACGAACGTAAGGCTATATTCGGAGTACATATGCGCCCGTTGAAGCTCGACCCGTCGGTCGATGTAGACCTGCTCTCACGCCAGACTCCGGGATTCTCGGGTGCCGACATTGCCAATGTCTGCAACGAGGCTGCACTCATTGCAGCACGCCAGCACAAGAAGGCCATCGACAAGCAAGACTTCCTTGATGCAATAGACCGCATCATCGGCGGACTCGAAAAGAAGACCAAAGTCCTGACACAGAAGGAGAAGGAAGCCATTGCCATACACGAGGCCGGACACGCCACCATATCATGGTTCCTTGAACATGCGAACCCGCTTATCAAGGTAACCATTGTCCCACGCGGCAGAGCTTTGGGAGCCGCCTGGTATATGCCCGAAGAACGCCAGATAACAACCAAGGAACAGATGCTTGACGAGATGTGCGCCACACTTGGCGGACGTGCTGCCGAGGAGACCTTCATCGGGCAAATCTCCACCGGCGCCATGAACGACCTTGAACGTGTGACAAAGCAGGCATACGCCATGATTGCATACGCAGGAATGAGTGAAAAGCTCTCCAATCTCTGCTACTACAACAATCAGGAGTACTCGTTCAACCGTCCTTACAGCGAGAAGACTGCAGAGGCAATAGACAGCGAGGTACACAAGATGATTACCGGACAATACGAAAGGGCAAAGGCAATCCTGAGTGAGCACAAGGAGGGACATGCCGAACTTGCAAGGATTCTCATCGAGAAAGAGGTTATCTTTGCCGAGGATGTAGAGAAGATATTCGGCAAACGCCCCTGGACATCACGCAGTGAAGAAATCTTCGAGAACAACGAAGAGAAAAAGAGTGCCGTAGCCGAGGAGACGAGCACACAGGCTGCTGACACTCCAAAGAAAGAACCTGCATAGGAATAAAGCGACACAAACCATAATACAAATAAAAAACACCGACAAGACATGAAGAATTTTCTAATACGCGTAGCAACGGGCCTGGTGTTCGGCGTAGCTCTGATTGGCTCAATGTGGTTAGGCAAGAGTAGTTTTGCAGTCCTCTTCCTGTTAGTTACAATGTGCTCTGTCAAAGAGTTCTGCTCACTTGTTGAGAAGTACAAGAATACCACCTTCAACAAATGGTGGGCCATATTGGGCGGAGGATATCTGTTTGCGGCATTTTTTGCGGTATGCCATTGCGGCATAGAGCATAAGCTGCCGATATTTGCTCCATACATTGCACTTGTAGTATATGTATTCATTCAGCAGGTGTTCGGCACAAAAGGCAGCAAACTGGACAATTTCGCATACTTTACACTGAGCCAGGTGTACACCGCATTGCCTTTTGCACTGCTGAACATCCTCTCCACATGCAGAGCCGGAGAGGGAGAAACATACAGCATGCTGCTGCCATTGTCAATCTTCATCTTCATCTGGTGCAACGACACCGGAGCATTCTTGTTCGGCTGCACATTGGGACGTCACAAGATGTTCGAACGTGTATCACCCAAGAAGACATGGGAAGGCTTTGCCGGCGGCACACTCGTTACAATCGGTGCAGGAGTTGCATTGTACTACATCGCTGGTTCTATGACAATTTGGGAATGGATTGGGCTGGCAGTGGTAGTTGTTGCGACAGCGACACTTGGCGACCTCATTGAATCGTGCATGAAACGCGAAATGCAGATTAAGGACTCAGGCAACTTCCTGCCAGGACACGGCGGCCTGCTCGACCGCTTTGACAGCACTCTGCTTGCCGTACCCAGTGCAATTGTATATCTGAGCATCATCGGTATCATTTAAGATACCCTTTCAATAGACAGCAATGGTGACCGAATCCATAATCGGTCACCATTGCTTTTATTATCAGGAACGGACAAGAAATCCTATCCGCGCTTTTTGAGCAAAGCCACCATCCTGTTCGCAGCACGTTCCGATGCGCCTGCTTCACCAAGAATCTGGAGCATGCGGTCATACTCTTTCAGCATAGTCTTCCTCTCTTCACTGTCAGCTGGCAAAAGCTTGCCGAGCTCGGCCTTGACATTATCAAGACACATATCGGCCGCCACAAGCTCCCTCACGACCTCCTTGCCGGCAATCAGGTTCACAAGAGAAACGAACTTTACCTTGAGGAAATGCTTCTTCAGCCATGAGTAGAGACGCTCCATTGGTGTGGCATAGCAGACAACCTGCGGCACACGGAATATTCCAGTCTCAAGTGTCGCTGTCCCTGATGTCACAAGAGCAGCATGAGCATGGTTGAGGATGTTGTATGTCTCGCCGAAAACAATGCATGCACCCTGGGCCAGATACGGTTTGTAGAATTCCTTGTCAATTCCCGGAGCACCCGCTAGTACAGGTTGGTAACCGGGAAAATCCTTCATGGCATTGAGCATCAACGGCAAGTTGGCAGTAATCTCCTGCTTGCGGCTGCCAGCCAACAGCGCCACGATGGGTTTGTCAGGGATAGCGTTACGAGCAATAAACGAAGCGCGATCCTCGGGATTGTTGCGCAGAAAGGCATCTACAGCGTCAACACACGGATTGCCGACATAATTTATTCCATAGTTATGCTTTTTCTCAAAGAACTCCACCTCGAAAGGCAGAATTGAAAAGAGTTCGTCGACATCACGTTTGATATTCTTGATACGATGTTCCTTCCAGGCCCAGATTTTGGGCGAAATGTAGTAATAGACAGGAATATCGGTATTCTTGTGGATGTACTCGGCAATAGAGAGGTTGAAACCAGGATAATCGACAAGGATAAGTACATCGGGATTCCAGGCAACAATATCCTTCTTGCACATGCTCATGTTCGAGAATATTGAACGCAGGTGCAGCAATACAGGCACAAAGCCCATGAAAGCTGTGTCGCGGTAATGCCTTACACGCGTGCCGCCGACAGCCGTCATAAGGTCACCGCCAAAGAAACGGAACTCGGCATCGGCATCAACAGCCTTTATCGACTTCATCAGATTCGAGGCATGCAAATCGCCCGAAGCCTCACCGACTATGAGATAGTATTTCATTATTCTTATTTATCAAAGATTCCACTGCTTCATCTCTTCAAGCAGCTTGTAATCAGTCATGTCTATGGAAATAGGAGTTATCGTCACATAGTTGTTGTCAAGCGCCACACGGTCGGCTTCGGGGTCGGTATCATCTACCACAAATT
>JAZQZM010000049.1:0-12468 GCA_045634085.1 Bacteroidaceae bacterium | reverse complement strand
TCGTCTTGAGGGTATGTCATACTCACAGTTGATGGGTGCTCTTCACAAGGCTGGTATCGAGATTAACCGTAAGGTTCTCGCTGACCTCGCTTTGAACAACCCAGCTGCTTTCAAGGCTATCGTAGACAAGGTAAAGTAATTGCCGGTTTCGGACTTTGATAGTGATTTATAAGCGCCGCCTTTAGGGTGGCGCTTTTGTTTTTTTGGTACATAATGGTACGTTGATAGCGGATGCTGGTCTGCTGTATGTGTGTCTATTGGCGTGTTGTCTGTTCGTGTGTGGTGTGCTGTCAGTGTGCATCCCGAAGGCTTGTTGTGAAAAAATGTTCATAAGAGAATAAAAAACACAAAAAGGTGCATTTTGTGGCAGAATTGCTTGTTTTCATGAAAAAACGTTCTTATGTTTGCATACGGTTTTGCTGTACCGATTGACTGGGAAACTCATCAATTATTATCGAAAACCGAGTAAGCTTCGTATTGTCCAATGGCGGGCCACGCCTTCGGGTAGCTTTAGAGAGCCGGTGGATTACAAAGGACAGGAGCCCTCAAATCTTGTATTTCTCGGAGTTTCGTCGTTCTCTTCTGTGCAGCAAAACTTTTTTATACATTAAGGGCTTGCCTTTGTGGCAAGCCCTTAATGTATGTTGTAGGATGCAACCTTGCAACCTTTCTGTGGAGTTGACAATATACCTCTTATCCGATAGGGTTTCTAAAGTTGGCCGGTCTCCTATTTTGTTTGTTTCTCGTATTTTGTCATTAATGCGAATTTTGTTCCTTGGTCGGCTTTCTGCGTCAGAGCTTGTTTGTGTGCGCATGTGAAAAGGCGAGGCTGTATCCGTGTTTTTGGGTGTTGGGAACCTCTGTGTCAGTTTTGTAAAAAAAAGGTATATGTCGCTTAGACTCAATCTGTTGTAGAAATATAATAACATTAAAAGGTTTGACAGAAGAATTAAAAGCTATATTTTTGCGCTTATTGCATTGGGATATAGCAAATCATTTAAATAGAGGTGTATGATTCATATCGGTAGTGTCATCAAAAAGAAATTCGATGAGCAAGGGCTTGCTGTTTCTTGGCTTGCCAAGGAGCTCTGTTGTGACCGCACGAATGTTTACAGCATTTTTAGGCGTGAAAGTGTAGATACTGCCTTGCTCGTGAAAATCTCAATTATACTCAATCACGACTTCTTTAAATATTATAGTCGGGATATTGATATCAAGGAATAGTCCGAGTATATAATATAAAGCCGGAGCATGACACTCGTTTGATTGCTCCTGTCGTGGGAAACGGTTTATCTCTGCCCGTTTCCCACTTTTTATTCTCTGTTTTTATAGTAAGGAGTCTTTTTATTTCCTGTCGATAATTTCAAAGGGGACTCGTACCGATACGCCATTTTTCATCATGTCCATGATGCTCGGATATATGCGCCTTTTGAAACTTTCCCAGCTGCGTTGTTCCATGTTGCTCCAGCCGGCTTCGGCAATGGCCATGCCGCGTGGAAAGGTCATGTAGGTCACGCGGTTTATGTCTCTTATGGCTTCGGCCCATAACGTGGCCATGACTCCCTGTATGTGAGACTGCTCGCCTCCTGGCAATCCGTAACCGGGGTCGAGTCTGTAACTTTGCTCGAGTGTAGTTACGGGCATTCCCCAGTTGTTGAACTCGGGCAGGTCGCCGGGGTATTGTGGGTAATCAAGATATGCGTGCTCACCGGGCGCCATTATGAGTTTGTGTCCATGTTTGTGTGTCAGCTCAATGCATTTGGGGGTGAGGGCATTGCGCCATGTAACAAGTGTCACATCTTCGGGGTATGGGAACAGATAGTCGTTAGCCGGTGGCCAAATGTTGTCCAGTTCGCACCACAGTATGGCTTTCTTGCCGTTCTTCCGTACAGATTCAAGAATCTTCTCAAAGAATGGAATCATCAGTTGCGAGGGCTTCTCGTATCCCATTTCCTGCATCATGGCCTTGCAGTCGGGGCATTTGGCCCAGTTCTCCTTGACTGCAGCCTCGTCGCCGCCAAGGTGAATCTGCTCGGCAGGGAACAGTTCCGCTACCTCTTTTATAATGTCTTCGTATATGCTGTATACCTCTTCGTTTGCTGCGCACAGCATCATGTTTGTAGTGCTGCCAAGGTCTTTTGTGTGGTTGTGGCGAAATGCGCATCCCAAATGGGGGAGTGCAGCAAGTATGGCAACGGAGTGTCCCGGGATGTCAAGTTCCGGGATTATCTCTACATTGCGCTGCTTGGCGTATGAGATTATCTCTTTGATGTCTTCTTGTGTGTAATAGCCGTTGTCGGGGCCTTGGTTGCCTGCTCCAGGTTTACGGAAGGCTCCTGTGACGGTCAGCTCGGGGTGGCTCTTGATTTCGATGCGCCATCCCTGGTCGTCGGTCAGGTGTAATTGCAGCACATTGAATTTGAAACGTACCATCTGGTCTATGAAGAACTTGATGTCCTTGACGGGCAGGAAATGCCGTGCCGGGTCGAGCATTATAGCGCGGTGCGGGTAGCGTGGGGTGTCGTCAATGATGACGTGCTCCACTTTGCACGCTTTGGTATTGCATATATCTCCCAAAAGAATCTGGTCGAGTGTCTGTATGCCCCATATCAATGCGCCTTCTGTTGCTCCCTTGATGGTAATACCTTTCTTGTCGACAATGAGCCGGTAGTGTTCTTTGCCATGAAGGGCTGTGTCAATGACCAGCTCTATAATGTTTTTTTTGCGGCTGTTGTCATGCTTGGGTTCTATGCCGGTGTGTCTTGATATGACTCTCCTCGCCTCACTCAGGGCAAAGGCTTCTTGTGGAAGGTTGCTTTTTATCGCAGTGCTGGAACTTATCTGAAATGTTTTCCCATTTTTGCATTGTACGATGCTGTTGGGGAACGGTATCAATGCGGAACTGTTGTCTTGTGCCTGTATGTATGCCATGTGCAGCAATGCTGTGAATACGGCGATAGCAATATGTCGTCTGTTCATGTTATTTTTTGATGTTTAGTTTGTTTAGGGCCTGTTGGTAACGCTGTGCATTTGCATTATGCTCGCTTAGTGTCTTTGCAAAGTTGTGTGTGCCCGAAAAGTCCTCTTTGGCGCACATGTAAAGAAAACTGTGTTTCTTGTAATTGAGTACGCTTTCAATGGCCTGCTTGGTGGGGATGCGTATGGGGCCCGGGGGCAGTCCTTGGTGCATGTATGTGTTGTATCTTGAATTGACTTCGAGGTCCTTCTTTAGAATTCGCTTGCGTGTGGGGTCTCCTAATGCGAACTTTACAGTGGGGTCGGCTTGCAATGGCATCTTCTTCTTGAGCCTGTTGATGTAGAGTCCTGCAACAACGGGCATTTCGCTGGCGTCGTTTGTCTCCTCGTCTACGATTGAAGCAAGTGTGGCAACCTCTTCGGGTGTCATATCCAGTGCTTTGGCTTTAGCTTTGCGGCTGTCGTTCCAGAATTTGCGTCTTTCCTTTACAAGTCTTGTCATCAGGTCCTCGGGCTTTATGTCCCAATAGACTTCGTAAGTCTCTGGTATGAAGAGTGAGGGCAGTGTGGCCTTGCTGTATCCCAGGGTGTTGAAGTATGCCGGGCTGCTTGTGTATCTGCTGAGTTCGGCCGAGTCAAGCATCAACTGTCTGCTTATGGCACCAACCAGTTGCGGAATCGTTCTTGTTGATGGAACTGTCAGTTTTACCGGTGTCTGGGTGTTGCTTACAATTCTGTAATATATATCCTTCATCGTGTCACCGTCCTTAATGGCGAACTTGCCGCTTCGTTTGCGGCTGTCGAATCTGTTGTGCTCGGCAAGTATGGCAAATCCCTCTCCAATTCCCCGTGCCGTCACTGTTTCAATTTTCTCCAGTACACTTTCGGTATTATCTTCGGGTGTTATGTATATGTATGCTGTTTCGGGGATGTCTATCTGTTTTATTCGTGTCAAATAATAACTTTTTCCTGCTGTGGCTGCAAATATTGCCACAATGATTCCAACACCCGCTATCAGGGCTAAAATAAGGAATACGATGACTGATGCAAACTTTATGATTCTTGACATATGGTATTGTTTTTTTTTGCTGTCGTTTTTTGTGGGGTGACTGTTCTTTTGTAAAAAAAACTTTAACTCCGGCGAAATGTTTGTTTAGTTTATGAATTGCCCAATTCCTTGCGAAGATACCGTTTATTCTTATAATAACAAAAAACATTATGTTTAACTTGTTAAATCGCCTGATAAGGGTATTAAATGTGCCGAAATTTTATAAAAGTTCATGATTATTCATTATCTTTGCCAAAATTGAACTATAGTGCAATGCTACGTTCGTGTGGCAAAGGCTTTTTGGTTGATAAAAACTCAATTAAATATGAAAAAACTTTTTTTTGGAAATTCTGTTCTCCTGGCATTTGCTGTGATTATGGCTCTTGCTTCATGTACCTCGTACAAGAAGGTGCCATATCTTCAGAACAGTAAAGAGATTGATTATACAGCAATGGACGCAGTGCTTTTTGAGGCAAAGATTCAGCCTCAGGACATGCTGAACATTGCAATTGTAAATCCCGAAGACATGGCGGCCTCCATGGCCTATAATCTTGTCATGCCATCCGATGTCTCTGAAAGAAGCGGGGGATATCTCTCTTCGCAGCCTTTGTTGCAGAATTATATAGTCGGGAATGATGGCAAGGTTACGATTCCCAGTGTGGGTCAGGTGAAACTTGTCGGCTTGACGATTTCTGAGGCCGAGAAGATGATATTTGAGAAAGTGAAGGAGTCGTTTGAGACTGTACCTTCGGTAACTGTCCGTTTTGTTAATTTCAGGATTTCGGTATTGGGTGAGGTCAATTCGCCCGGCTCATATTCCGTAAAGAACGGTAAGGTGAATATCTTTGAGGCTTTGGCACTTGCGCGTGACCTTACAATACACGGTATGCGCGAAAATGTCAAAATCATCCGTGAAAACGAGCAGGGCGAGAAAGCAGTATATGAGGTCGATCTCAATGATGCGAATATTTTGACATCTCCTTACTTCTATCTGCAGCAGAATGATGTGGTATATGTTACTCCAAACAAGTCGAAGGCAAAGAACTCGGATATCGGTTCTTCTACCTCTTTGTGGTTCTCGGCGACATCCATACTCATCTCTTTGACATCGTTAATGTACAACATTCTTAAATAATGACGTTATGCAGGAAAATGAATTCAATTCAAAGAATATTTTAGAGGAAGAAGGCTTTGATATAAAAAAGGTTTTTTCTTATGCGATTGCATATTGGAAGGTGCTTCTGCTCTCTGTCATTCTCTGTCTTGTGGCGGCTTTTGTCTATCTGCGCATTGCGGTACCTCAGTATCAGGTAATGGCGAAGATTCTGCTGCAGGATAAGGAGAGGGGTTCTTTCATGTCGCAGAGTGATATGCTTGCCGACTTTGGTTTTCAGGCACAGAATACCAATGTTGAGAATGAAATAGAAGTTATCAATTCGGTATCGGTGGTTCGCGGTGCTGTTGCCGATGCGGGCCTTTATGTGTCTTATTCCGTACCGGCTTTTAAGAATAAGCCTATTTATGAAAAGGATAGCCCTGTTTGTGTGACCTATGGTGTGGATGCTCTAGGTAATTTTTCAAAAGAGGCTCTTGCTGCTCTTGCTGAGCCTTTGGCTCTGCAGTTTGTCTTTGACGGCAATGACGGTTTGAAAGTCAAATATGAATGTCTTGCCAACGCCGGTGATGAAAGCCTGACAGAATTCGAGGAGGATATCAAGGGTTCTCCGTATGTACTTCAGACTCCTGTGGGAAATGTGCTTGTAGAGAAAAAGGATGGCTTTGAGGGTTTTGCCGGTGAGTTGGCAGTTGTCATCAGTCCTTTGGAGAGTGCAGCCCGCCGTTATATGGGACTGTTGAATGTCGCGCCAATTTCAAAGACATCTTCGGTTTGTGCAATGACAGTCAATACTCCTGTTCCAAATGATGGTATTGATTTTCTCAATGCCGTCATTGAAAGCTATAATTTTGTGACCAATGAGGAAAAACGTCAGGTTGCACGTCAGACCGAGGAGTTTATCGTTGGGCGTATCGACTCTTTGAGCAAGGAGCTCCTTGTGATGGAGACCCGTCTTTCTACTTATAAGAAAAATAACGAACTCATTACTCCTGAACTCTATGCTGCGGCTGTAAGCAAGAACAAGATAGAGTATACCAAACAGTTGGAGGACGTTGATCTCAAGTTGAAGTCTTCTCAATATCTGAAGGACTTTATCAATGATTCCAAGAATGATATGAAGGTTGTTCCAACAACTTTCGGGTTGACGATAGACCCGGCTCTGATGGCAATCATCAATAATTATAATCAGGAAGTTGTCGCATATAACCGTCTTGAGTTTACTGCAAAAGGAGACAACCCGGCTTTGAAAAAGGCCTATGTACGTGTCAATCAGTTGCAAGCCGATTTGCGTGTGGCTATTGAAGCATTTGACCGTTCATTGAACATGCAGCGTGATGCCGTGGCTGCGTTGCTTGAGAACTATTCTGTACGTTACGAGCAGTCACCTGATATCCAGCGCGAACTTCTGACCATTGAACGTGAGTGTCAGATAAAATCGGGCCTTTATGTGATGCTGCTTCAGAAATACGAGGAGAATGCACTTTCATTGGCAATTGCATCAAACAATTTGAGATGCATTGATTCTCCGATAGTAGTGGGGCAGGTCGCACCCAATTCAAAAATGATTTTTTTGGTTGCATTGGTTGTAGGCCTGGTTATTCCTGTGCTGATAATATATCTCATTGAGTCAATGCGCACAACATTGTCTATCAATGACGATGTAGCGGCTCTTACTGCAGTTCCTACTGTCGGAAGGATTCCACTCAAGAAGTCTGCGTCGTCAATTGTCGTAGCCCGCAATACCAATGATATAATGGCAGAGGCATTCCGTTCAATCCGAACCAATCTGCAGTTTGTGATGAAGGGTTCGGGCGGTAAGATTGTGATGTTCACTTCTACTACTTCGGGTGAGGGAAAGACTTTTGTGGCATCGAACCTTGCGGCCAGTGTTGCAATACTGGGCAAAAAGGTGCTTCTTGTAGGTCTTGATATACGTCGTCCGCGTCTTGCCGAGATGTTCGGGTTTGACAAGGAGGCTGAGGGTATAACAAGCTACCTCGCTGCCGACGCCGAGAATACATCCATGCTCGATGGTTTAATTGTTCCCTCGGGTGTCGAGGATAATCTCTTCGTTCTCCCGGCCGGTATTGTTCCGCCAAACCCGGCCGAGTTGCTCTCGCGTCACAATCTTGACGTGGCAATGGAATATTTGAGTTCAAAATTCGATTACATTGTGCTCGATACGGCTCCAGTTGCCCTTGTGACCGATTCCATGATTATCTCTCGTGTTGCCGACGCCGTTGCATACGTTGCACGTTACGATTATACACAGAAAGCCGACTTGAGATATCTGAATACTCTTATTGCGGATGGAAAACTCAGCAATGTATCTTTGGTTCTCAATGGTGACGACCTTGCCAAGAAAACACATGGATATGTGAGTGAACGTCGTAGCGTCAACAAGTACTTAGGTTACGGCTATTACAACGATGGCGAGAAAAAGTAATTTCTTTGTTTCTTTTTCTGCCAATCTTTAAAGGAAGTTGAATTTTGGGGTTCTGTGGCTCCGAAATTCAACTTCTTGCTTCTGGAAATTGAAATATTTATTGCTGTTGGTGAAAAATAGTTTCAAAAAATGTTGCTGCCTAAAAAAAAAACAGTACCTTTGCACACCGAAACGATAATACTTCGGTTTCTTGTATAAACATTGATGCTATGAGTCTATTAAAGGAAAAATATGCCAAGTACGATTTGCCACAGCGCTTTATGGCGATGGGGGTATATCCATATTTCCGTTGCATAGAAAGTGAGCAGGATACCGAAGTTATTATGAGTGGCAAGAAGGTTCTTATGTTCGGTTCTAACTCGTACATGGGTTTGACCAATCATCCAAGAATCAAAGAGGCTGCAATAGCGGCCACCCGCAAGTATGGTACAGGTTGTGCCGGTTCACGCTTTTTGAATGGAACAGTAGATTTGCACCTTCAGCTCGAGAACGAACTTGCTCAGTTTGTCGGCAAGGACGAGGCGTTGGTTTACTCAACCGGTTTTCAGGTGAACTTGGGAGTCCTTTCTTGCATTACAGGCCGCAAGGATACTATAATATGCGACGAGCTTGACCACGCTTCAATTGTTGACGGTCGCCGTCTTTCGTTCTCTACTGTACGCAAGTTCCGCCATAACGATATGGAGGGTCTTGAAAGAGAACTTCAGGCATGCGATCCTGCGACAATAAAGATGATTGTTGTTGATGGCGTCTTCAGTATGGAGGGTGATATTACAAATTTGCCCGAGATTGTGCGCCTGAAGAAAAAATACAATGCAAGTATCTTTGTTGACGAAGCTCACGGTTTGGGTGTGCTTGGTCATCAGGGTAGGGGAACTGCAAACCACTTCGGTCTCACTGATGATGTTGACCTTCTTATGGGTACATTCAGTAAGTCGTTGGCGACCATTGGCGGTTTCGTGGCAGGTGATAAAGAGGTTATAAACTACATACGTCACAATTCACGATCTTATATCTTCAGTGCAAGTAACACTCCGGCTGCAACAGCTGCGGCACTTGAGGCACTGCACATCATTCAGGAAGAGCCTGAGCGTTTGGAGAACTTGTGGAACATAACCAATTATACGTTGAAGAATTTCCGCGAGATAGGTTTTGAGATAGGTAATACATCTACTCCTATTATCCCAATCTACATCCGCGACACTGATAAGACATTTATGGTGACCAAGATGCTGTGGGATGCAGGTGTTTTTGTAAATCCGGTAGTTCCTCCCGCATGTTCACCACAGGATACCTTGATACGCTTCTCACTCATGGCAACCCATACAAAGGAGCATGTTGACAGGGCAATTGAGGCAATGGTGCCAATCTTCAAGCAGTTGGAGATTATTAAGTAATAGAAATTGAAGTTTTCGGGGTGTAGCGCAGTTGGTAGCGCATCTGGTTTGGGACCAGGGGGTCGCAGGTTCGAATCCTGTCACCCCGACGACTTGAAAGAACAGAGTGCCGTAAGTGACGGTGACGGCATTCGGTGATACAAGGCTGTTTTTTGACAGTGACCGTTATTCGGGGTGTAGCGCAGTTGGTAGCGCATCTGGTTTGGGACCAGGGGGTCGCAGGTTCGAATCCTGTCACCCCGACAAGAATCTCTCAAGAGTAATCTTGGGAGATTTTTTGTTTCACTAAGTGGGTCTTCACCTGCAGGGTAGACATAACGGGCGATAAACCTCTGTAACCGGTTGATTGATAAATTCTTTTGCGCGGTAGCTGCTCTCTTGGCAAAGCGTAGAGGAAAACTCCTCCACTGTGGTAAGGAAGTGGTCGAAGACCGGAAGGGGGAGGTGGCGCAAGTTCTGCGCAGTGTGGGCTCTGTTCGGGGGACTTGTGCTAGTAAACAACTGTTTCAATCCCAAGTATCCGTTAAATGCGTACCTGCTCTGTGTCCTGTAAAATAATTTCGTAATTTTAGTGCTTTTGTGCGCCTCCTGTGCCGCGCTTGGTTGCTTTTCAACTTGTGCTCGTTTTTTTTGCATTATTTGTCTTTTTTCTTTCAAGACAGATGTTTGTGTAGAAAACCTATAAATAGACTCAAAGTTCTTTCTATAAATTTTGTTATATATATTATAATATATATAATTTTGCTAAAATTATGGAGTGCTGTACGCCGTTGTTTTGACGTCGGTATGCCGTTGTAAATTATTTTCGTTGAAATAAAAATAAAAAATATAAATGAAAACTAAGAATCTATTTTTATGTCTGTTGTTCCTCATGCTTGGGACAACAGTTGCTTGGGCCGATAAGTACTATCAGCCCGGCTCTTACAGAGGCGACAACACGCCTCGCTTGACACTTGAGCAGGCTGTTGGCCAAAAGTTCATGATTTACAACACAGCCATTAATGGCGCTGAGCACCGTACAGGTTTCTTGCGCAACAACGGCGTGCAGTTCGAACTGGACAAGACAAAGGAGCGTGACCTTTTTGTCTACAACGAGAGTTTCGTATATACAATGGAGGCGTACGACGACAATGCCGATGGTGTTAACGAATGGTATGCCATCAAGTCTGTAACTACAGGCTTGTATGTGAATGCAGCCGGTAAAACCGACATACTTAAAGCAACAGATGCCAAGCTCATCATTACCTCTTGGGGTGAAGCAACTGAAGGCAAGTCCGACGTGAACATGGAGAGCTGGAAGTACAATATCATTGCAAACGGCCAGATAACAAGTGGAGGTCATGATTCAACAGTCTTTGTTGTTAAGAACTACAATGGTGGCGACAGACCATATTGGAACGGAACGGTAAACGGTTTCGATACCTGGACCAATGGCCATCCTTTCGCATTCTACGTTGCCCACGAGGTTACCGGTGGTGATTACTTGCAGGATTTGCACATCTACAGCCGTAGCGACATCTTCTCGGCACAGCAGACCTATGGTTATGTGCAGTACGCACGCCAGATAACATCGAACCCATCGTTTGTAGACGAGGGCGGCTTTGGAAACCTCATTGACGGCGATGCTACTACATACAATGTGACTGATTGGACTAATCGTGACGAAGGTCACTACTACCAGATTGACCTTGAAACAAGCGTTAGCTCGCTCTATCTTTATATGCAGCGTCGTGCCGATGGCAAGAACGCTCCTGTGAAATTTGAGTTGCAGGCATCTTCGACAGCCGATGGCGAGTATACTACAATTGGCGTGTACACAACCGAACTTGCGTCAAAAGCATTCTATACCTCGCCTGAGATTGAACTTGGCAATTCTTACCGATATCTCCGCATCGTGGCAAGGCAGACATCAACATCCGGTTATAACTGCGTGGGACTTTCCGAACTCTATGTTCTCCCAGCTACAAATGAGGTTGCCGCTGCCATTGGCTATATAAATGCCGCACAGTCGTCTCCAATCTATACAAAGGCAACAGCAAAGGTCTATGCGGCGTTGGTCGAGGAGTACAACCGTCTCTATTCCGATGCCCGCTTGCTCTCTGGTGTGCCCATTCCGGGTAACAAGTACCGCATCTATGCCGACACCTACGACCGCACAAACCAGCGCTATGTTAACCGCGAGATTATGGCGGAGGGTAATGGCTTGGAGATTGAAGAGCCGGGTACATACCACGCATCCGGTGATGCTGACAAGAAAAAGCACGAGTGGTACTGCGAGCAGACAACCGACGGTTACCTTGTGTTCAGGAATGTAGCCGACCCTACAAAATATCTTGCTTTCGGCGTGGTGACTGACACTCCTTACAAGTGGAGCATCAACACCGTGGAGACACACCACTATGGTGTGCCGTTGAAGAACTTGTCTATGCAGTATCTTGCAGTTAGTAATAACGGTGCATACTGGCAGGGCGATGTAAAGGCTGCTCAGGACCAGACTCAGTCATACACACATACAATTCCCGGCAACACAGAAGATGCTGATTCCGACAATGACGAGGACAGAACAGAAACAATAGAGGGTGGTATATGTACCGATTTCCTCTTCATCCCTGTGCCGCGTGATGCCGAGACCGAGAAGAAGCTAACCATCAAGGCCGGAGAACTTGTGCAGCGCAATACACAGTTGCTGTATGACGGCGACAACGATGGCACCCCCGAGGTACACTCCTTGCCTTTCTCAGTTACATTCAGAAAGGTGGACGGTAATTGGCAGAACCAACCTACAATGCAGTTGCTGTGCAGCGAACTCCACTCTTATGCAGGTGTAAAGGTAAACAACGGCGAGACTGACAAGGCCTCAACTAAGGTCACACTCAACGGAACGGTTCTTTCGTTCAATTTGGCTGAGATTGAGAACGGCGATGTTCTTGACATCCAAATGGAGATTTTGGAACCTTTTGAGGTTATGCCTTCCGATTTCAGCACTACAGAAACGCCCTCTTTATATTTAATAAGGAATAAGCACCAGCAGGGCCTGGCACAGCAGGCACGCCCCAACCGCGCTGCCGATGTGGATATTGAAATCGGCGATGACGGTGATGGTGGCCCAATCTCGTCACAGACAGGTAAGCGATACTATGCAAAGTTCAACCAGCGCGGTGCCGATATGGACTTGGTTGAGGGTTACGAAGATTGGACTGCAACAGAATTCGATGCAACATCACTCTTCTACTTTACAGAAACCGAGGATAGCAGTGTGGATGAGTGTTACAGCGTGAACATCCAAAACGTTACAACCGTGATGAAGTGTGCCGACCACGCAGCTTGGAACACCAACGGTAACACCTGGTTTGTTCAGCCCAAGAAGATTTCAAATAACTTCGGTTATAACATTGGCCGTGAGAAGCTCCTTGCAACAAATAACCCCGAGAACGTTTGGGGCTGTGACCATGAGAATGGTAACAAGATTGTGATGTCCAGAATC
>JAZQZM010000048.1:0-27697 GCA_045634085.1 Bacteroidaceae bacterium | reverse complement strand
GCTGCTATCGTTGACGCAAAGACAATCCTTTGGAACGGTCCTGCAGGTGTGTTCGAGTTCGACAACTTCACAGCCGGTTCACGTGCTATCGCCGAGGCTATCGCTAAGGCAACTGCTAACGGTGCATTCTCACTCATCGGTGGTGGTGACTCAGTAGCATGTATCAACAAGTTCGGTATGGCCGACCAGGTATCATACATCTCAACAGGTGGTGGTGCTCTTCTCGAGGCAATCGAGGGTAAGGTTCTCCCGGGCGTTGCTGCTATCAAGGGCGAATAATTCACAGCCTTTATAAAAAACCAATAAACAGCGTGGTATTCCGCGCTGTTTATTGGTTTATATAAACCTATAAAACGGAAAGGTGAAAACGGAAAGCCCGAGAAAGGAAAAACTCACAAAGTAAAGCAGCACAAAAACTGCGAAACATAATAAACAGTGAAATAGAAAAGATACGATTTTCACCTTCCACCTATCAGTTTTCCGTTTTCACATTTCACATTTCAGCTTAACCAGAATGGACGAAAAGCGCATTACAGACATACAGCACAAGGTTACTGCATTGCTTGCCGATAACAGGCTGAAGAAAGCCATTGAGGCCCTTGGAGCCGACATTGAAGAACTGCAGGATTGGGAACTGCGCACACGCTACAACGAGCTGCAGACGGCATACCGCTACATGCTCGAATACCTACGCATGGGCATGCCCGACCCCGACAGGGAACGTCTGCACGGCGAACTCATAGGCAAGTGCTACGTCATCAACGACCAGATTGCAGTGGCACGCCTTAGTGAGCACTCCACAAAGGTCTACTGCCAGATGCGCCGCAGATACAACAGCATGTCGGGCATCGACGGCATATATGCAAGGCTTAAGGAGAACCACGCTAACATGGAAGTTGCGCAGAGCCTCCCCGCCGAGGAGTGCCGCACACTAAAGAGCACACTTGCCCGCGAACATGAGCAGCTGTTACCACAACTGTTCGGTGCACTGTGGAGCAGCAACTGCTGGAGCAAAGGCGATGCCGAGAAGGTGCAGAGCATCATCTGTGGCAGCGAGATTAGCCTGCCCGACCGCGCTGTAGCCGTAAGCGCCATAACCCTCAGTGCCCTCAAGTGCTTCGAGCCCCACAAGGCCACCACACTATGCAACATCGCAGCGTGCCAGGAGAGCCTCATCGCCACACGAGCCACAATTGGCTTAATTATAATACTCTTCATGTACGGCAACCGCATCAAGCACTACCCCGCCATAGTCAACGCCCTTGCAGCGATACGCGAGAATACGACCATAATGCGCCGCATACAGACCATACAGATACAGTTGCTGCGCTGCCGCGAGACACAGAAGATTGACCGCAAGATGCGCGAGGAGATAATCCCGGCAATGATGAAGAACCCCAAACTCAGTGACACCAAGCTAAGCATGGACATCCTCAAGGAGATTGAGAACGACGAGGACAAGAACCCCGAATGGAGAAAATGGATTGAGGAGGATGAGATAAAAGGCAAGATAGAGGAGATGAGCCGATGGCAGATTGAGGGTGCCGACGTCTACATGAGCACATTCTCGCAACTGAAGAACTTCCCATTCTTCAGTGAAATGTCCAACTGGCTACGCCCGTTCGACGCCACTGTCCCCTGCATTGCCGACATACTCCCGCCCCAGACCGGCGGCAACCGCAGCATCATAAGCGCAATATGCGCGTCGCAGTTCTTCTGCAACAGCGACAAATACTCCTTCTGCCTCACCTTTGAACGTGTACCCAAGGAGCAGCGCGACGCCCTCATGGAGCAGATAACAGGCAGTGGCGACCCCGAGGCACAGGCCGCCGACACCATGACCGAGATTCCCGCCGAGAAGAAAGCCGAGATAGAGAGCAACCAGTACATACAGGACCTCTACCGTTTTTTCAAAGTATCGAACTTCCGTCATGAGTTCACCGACCCCTTCACACTCTCACTCAACCTACTGCAGAACGAGTCGCTTGCGCCACTCATCGACAGCAATGAAGCCATGCTGCGCACCTTCCGCTACCTGGTAGAGAAAGAGTACTATAGCGAAGCCTTCAAGGCCGGCCAGCAGTTCGAGAAAAGCGGCCAGGGCGATGCACAGTTCTTCCAGGAGATGGGCTACTGCGCACAGAAGGAGTGCGACTTCGACACCGCCATAGACTACTACACCAAGGCCGACATCGTAAAGCCCGACACACTGTGGACACTGCGCCACATAGCACAGTGCTACCGCCTGCAAGGCGAGTCGGAGAAAGCACTCAGCTACTACCTTATGGCCGAGGAGCTCGCCCCCGAGAACATCTCCCTGCTCATGCAAACAGGCGAGAGCCAAGCAGCCCTAAAGCAGTACGACGAAGCCTTTGCCAGGTTCTACAAGGTAGAATACCTCAAGCCCGACTCACGCCGCGCCATGCGCGCCATAGCATGGTGCTCGTTCATCACAGGCAAGGACAGCCAGGCCCGCAGCTACTACAAGCGCCTGATGGAACTCCCCCGCCCCACCTTTGAGGACTACCTCAACTCCGGGCACGTAGAATGGGCCACACACAACAACGCCCTTGCAGTAGAATACTACACCCTCGCAGCCAAAGCCTGCGGCAGCACCGACAAAGTCACCGAGCAAATAATGCACGACAGCGAAGTACTCATCGCCCGTGGAGTTAGCGAAATAGAACTGCAACTGTTAAGAGATTTGATACTTTAACGGTTAACCTAAAAACTGTCCCTCTTTTCAAAGAGGGACGAGCAACGCAGTTGCGGAGGGAGTTCTCACAGAAGCAAATATACAATAATCGCCGATAGCCGTTAGTGACTATCAGCGATTATTATTTTACCGGCAAGTTCACATTCCAAAAAAGAACGAAAACTGCCATTTTCTTGCCGATATCGGCAAGTTTTGACAGAAAAAGCCACATTTTTAGAGCATTTCTTGCCGATACCGGCAAGAAGTATCATTTATACCTGCGCCCCTCGGCTTGGGAAGCCTATGCTCCAGCAATGCCCCTTAGCTTCCCAAGCCAACTCGCGAATTCGAGCCTTTAAACACAAAAACCCAATTATTCGCCCGAAATTTACAGCGAATAGAAAGGACAATCATAGGAAAAATTAAAGATTGACCGGTGATTTCTTTATGTTATTTTGTATCTTTTTGTGGCAACCTTGGCGGATTTGCAATTAAAGAGTCTGGACTTCCAAAATAATAATTGCATTCATCACAAATATCAGCACCAATAATTGTACCTCCCATTGATTTAGGCAGTATGTGAGGTCTGTGATTAAATGTAACTTCGGGAACCGATTTGCCACAGAATATACATACCCCTTTATTTGTGTATGTTTTCCTTGCCATTCTCAATACGATGTGCTAGTTCATACATGGTTTGATGCAATATCTCTTTTTGTGCGTCTTCAATTGTTTTGAACATACCAAGTTCACTTCGCTCCTTGTCAATAATTATATAGGGGCAGAATTCGGATTTTTCTACATCAATGTATGCAAATCCAAAACTTATGTTGTACTTGTT
Organism: Bacteroidaceae bacterium; assembly: GCA_045634085.1. Lineage (GTDB taxonomy): Bacteria > Bacteroidota > Bacteroidia > Bacteroidales > Bacteroidaceae > HGM04593. The sequence continues at coordinate 24,161 of JAZQZM010000048.1, read as the reverse complement.
CGCAACCGAATCGTATGCTTCATACAAAGAAAAACCATATTGTTCTCTTTTTTCTTTAATGGCTTTAATTATTGGCTCGCAAACCGAACAATTCAGCATTTCAATTACTTCTTTGTCTGGAAGAACATTACGCCCTTTTTGATGGATTTTACATATCATTATAGCATCAAAGCGATACCCCGACATTATATCGCTGATTTCAAATTCATCTTTAGCAAAACGTTCTACATATTTACGTAGCAATGTTTTATCTCCGCTACAAAGATCCGTCTTTATTATTTGCAAATTATTCATACTGTATAATGCTGATAAATTCCAATTTGTCATTTCTTGCAATGCGCGTTTTATCTGCAGTTCTGATTTCTCATCTTTAGTGAATATTGTTATTGTTTTCTTTTTTGCACCAGGCTGTGACTGTTGAACAAAAAATGCTTTAAAATATTGGCTGTCATTGACGCCTAAAGAGTGTCCAAAAATTGTAATATCATCAGCTTCTAGCAAATTCGTTCCCAATCCGGGTGGGTTGAAGTTTGGATCAAATGATTTTTGAATGAAATCATAATCGGGTGATATCCTATGGTCTTTGGTGCCAATGATTATATTTCTATCTTTGATGGAGCCATGCACAAAATTTGTCATGTCATTAAACACTCCAACTGTATTGCTGTTCTCAGTGCTGTGTAATGGCATATAATTGAAATTATACACGAGGAACTCCTCGATGTTCTCATAATTGTATACAAAAGTACGTACAATTGTAGCTGCAACAGAGTCTTCATTGATTTTACTATGCTGCATGCTATCCATATATCTAATTAGGCCTTGTTTGATTTTCTGGATAGCCCTATTGTCTCGTTCAACCGGTGATAACAAAGCATCGAGGTGCACAAGTATATTGCTAGAAGGTATTTCTTTATCTGCGATATGGTGCTGCTTGTAGTGTAGAATATGGTCCCCTAACAAGCGGTTTACAATATCAATATTTTCATGTATTATAGAGAAATTCGTATAAGTTGGTATACGATTTATTTCTACAAGTATTTCTTTTTCTTTTGCATTATACAAATCGTAATTATCACCTAGTGCTTTGATTTTTTCGTAATAATTAAGAATTTCATTCTCTAAATCATACCATTTAACCGCCTCTAAATTATCAGTCCACTTTTCGTTAAGGTGCTTAATTAATGGCGCCGGATAATCTTTGGGACAAAATTCCGACTCATAAAAATCTTTGTATAATGTTTTTCTGCCTAAATCAAGGTCGAATCCATTGCCCAGGATGAGTATCTTCTTTGTATTTGTTGCCATAGTAATATCTTTACCTAAATACATACAAAGTCTTTGCCAAAAGAAAGATTTACAACTAGTTTGCTGTCAATTTTTGCTTTATATGATTATTTGGCAGAAAGTGTATCTCTTAGATAAAAATACTCCGACATTTTAGCCGGAGTATTACATAAAAACCACATTTATTTACTATTTTTTTTCGCCTCTTTGTTTAATTGCTTGATGGTATCTAGGTAGGCCTGTTCCACCGGTGAGGGGGTGCGCAACTCATATTTACGATATTCGCATTCGGCCTTTGAAATTGCAGCAGTATGACTCACCTTGCCATCCTCGCTTTGGTAAATTTCTATGTTGTTGTTTTGAGTCATTAGCTTTTTTATTTTAATTCATCTAATTTTTTCTATTGACAATTTTTTACTCTAAATTTATACCAAGCTCATTTTTTAGACTTTCGTACCTTTCCGACAACCTCTTATCTTTTGACTTTTGAGAGGACATACAATACACTTGAAAATTACCACATATAAGTAAAGAAATTATACTAATAAAAACCGTAATATTGTGTAACCCTTTTTCATTAAATACATACTTTGCTGATCGTGTAGAAGCGTGAGCAAGAAGTCCTCTTTGCCAAACTAAATAATTAAATACATTCTTTATAGTAAATGAGCCATACTTACTATCAACCGCTGATTCTAACCAAGCATATTGTTGTGGACTATGAGTCTTAAATGACTTAATCGAGTCAAGTAAAGCAAAACACAGTTCTTTACTTTTAATAAATTCAGTAACTTGTTCCTTCTTCCCAAACTTCCCATTGGCAAAACAATATTCAACAATCATATAAAAATGAATATATGCAAGCCTATATTCCCTATTATGCAAATAATTATTAGCTTCTCTAAAATAGTTACACGGAATATTAGCATCTGGAACAGTCTTGTTCAGTACTAAAATATTAGAAATACAACGTTCTGTTAAAAGTTTCTTATCTCGTGCTTTATACTCTTTTTGTAATGAAAAAATCTGAATTAAATTATTGAACATTTCTCCACCAGTAAACCAAATAAGTTCTAAATGTTCATCGTAGAAAATTTTGGCTATATTATAGTAACATCCGCCTATGCTTTCAATGTATTGTAATTGTTTAATAAAATCGATATAATCAGTTTCTTGAGGAGCTATGTAGTTTATAACACCATTATGTATTTGATGATTTAGAACGAGAGGACTATCATTGGGGATTCTTCTAATAATCGAAATCTTGTAAACGTCATCTTCTATAAACAATGAAACTTGATAACCAAAATTATTAGATACAATAGGAGCCTTCAACGCAAAGTCTCCTTTAACAATAGACTTTACACCGAAATACAAAACTTTATCATTATCCATACTTAATGAAGTTGTACGTTTTCAATAGTAGAAAAAATCTTCTTACCTTGTTCCCATTCAATAGTTATTGGAATAAAATTAGGAGCAGAAGTACATAAAGTCATATGTATATCAAATCTAGCGTGTCTTTTCAATGACGGACATATATCTTTATCACAATCCCAATGAGCATAAACCCCCTCCGATTCCGGTATAAGAATTTTTACATTTACGGCTTCAATATCGGACTCTGAAGAATTATAAATACGTAGACGCCACGAACTGCCTGACTTAAAGAAGTTTGCTCTTATGGCAGCTTGCTTAACCTTAACTTTTTTGATAAGAAAATGCACACTTTTTACCAACCCCCAAATAGCACCAACCACTGTTATGATTGTTACAATAATTGTGCAAATATCTTGTATAGACAAGTTTATTATATTCATTTCTTAAATAAACGACTTAATTCTTTTTCAAGCTCTGATTTGACCTGTTTTGCCAAATTCTCCTTTGCTTCATCTATTAATTCTTGATTATATTCAAGAAGTTCATCTTTACCACCAAAATACTCTCGACCACAATTAGTGCATTTTATATATGAATAATCATCATTGTGTTCAAAATAATCTTGACAACCACAAGTATCACATCTTGGAATTATTTCCCCCTTAATATTTTCAAAATCCATTCTTGACATATATAAATATAAAATGTATTATTTATATCAAATGCGAAACCTTTATTTTCTTGTATTTCTTACCAATATCAAGAGCAAATGCCATTTGGTCTTTAATGATAAGTTCACCTTTCTGCAAACCGGCTATTTCGGTGCGTATCTCTTGCAGTTCTCTACCGCTGACACCGAATAGGTCTTTAATAACAGCATCGGTTATTGTCTGCTGTTTCATAATGAGTGGGTATTGAGCATTAGCGTAAAAATCAAAATGCTTGCTCTGGAAACTTGCCATATTCTGTGTGGCAAGAATTATGCTCAATCCCTTATTACGGCCAACTGCAATAAGATTACGAAGAGGGCGATTGTCAAAGTCCAACATATAATGCGCCTCGTCGATTATAGTAAAGTGTCTTATCTGCACATAATCATCACTGACAGCCTGTTTTTCAAGTTCTTCGTAAATGATATTTAGCTTTGAGATAAGAAAATAAACGATTGCTTTTGCTATCGGGCCGTCTTTAGGGAAAGCGTCCATTTTAACCACAAAGCAATCTTCAATAAGGTTCATCTTATCCTCGTTCTCAAAAAGTTTGTTTCGTACCAACTGTTTAAGGATTGATGAAACGCTATCATCTTTTTCAGGATTTGGCAACCTATCAATGTAGTTCTCCAATATCAGGTCAAAAGTAATAGGCAAGCCGTTAGTTGTCTTATATGCTTCAACAATGGCTTCACTCAACCTGTTGCTCATATTGGCACTAATGCGTGCATTATCGAGCGAACAAAGGGCGGTAGCCATTTCGGTAGAATAGAGGTTGATTTCATTTATAGCTTTGCCGGTAAAATCCTTAAAAGGAGTAAACGGCAATGGGCGTTCTATCGGGTCAAGTATTGCAGTCCTATCTGTTTCAAACAGATTTAACCAATGGCTGTTTGCAATGTCCGAGAACTCTCCTTTGTAGTCAAACAAAAGGAAATTTACAGGATATTGTGTCTCGATAGAACGAGAACGTATCTGCTGTATAAGTACAGCCAACAAGTTCGTTTTTCCCGAACCTGTTGCACCGGCAACGAGTATCTGCGAATTTGTTATTGCACGGCTGTTAATGTCGAGTATGGCTTCCATATCCTCGTCATATTCTCCGATAAGCAATTCAAGTGCAGGAATGTTATTGCCTGAATAACTCTTTGCATTTACAGCATAGAGGAACGAATTAAGATTATGCTCATCGAGAAGATAATCACGGCCACGCAACATCTCATAGGCAATGATACGAGATAGCAAACCAATATCGCTCCAATCAACACCGTATGCGTTGTATCGTATTTTCAGCAATGCAGAATACAACGAATAGAGATTGTTTTTCGTAAAGAAACTCTCAACAATACGCTGGCTGTTCTTTGAAAGAGGAATAGCCTTTATAGCCTCCATATCCCTTTCGCCAATATTGCACAAGCCAACAATAAAGCATATACGCATTACCTTGTTATTCGCAAGGGTAACACGCTTTTCACTGCCGACTGTCTTTGTCAAGTTCAGTCTGCTTTCGATGCTCTCCTTAACAGCATTCAGTTCATCTAAAATGCCTTCCGATTGTTTTACTCCATAGAAATTTATAGCCATAACTTTATGCGTTTAAGGTAACACCAAAATAACCCTCTTCAACAGTTGTGCGCTGCAACTCAACATCACGCTTAAGAGTATATGTTTTAGAAATGAACGGTTCGAGCTTTATATAATCAGACTCCTTGCGTATTTCAGAAGTAGTACAAAGCAAGATTGTCTGCTCTGCAAGCTGTGGGAAATACTCTTCCATAAGTGCATCGCGACTCTCATTATCAAGCACACCCATAACAGTGTCAATCATAACAGGTGGGTTGTAATCTCCAAGATTGCGAAGAACTTTCAACAGAACCTGAATGAATATCTGTTTGGAAGCTGCATTGAGTTGATTAAGCGAAATAAGATTACCGGCTTTGTGGTACAACTTAATGTTGAAATTCTCAATGCTTTCAGAGAGTTCAACACGAGCAATGCAACCTTTATATGAAATCAAGAGTTCATTCAACTGTTGTTGCATTTCAGTCTCAATCTGCGCTTTCTTCTTCTTCAACAGACTATTTGCAACCTCTTCAAAGAATGGCTTGAGCTTAACCAATGTGTCATACTTAACATCAGGCTCCTGCTGTATCTGAACATCATAACGATGTATGAGGTTTTCAAGTCTTTTAATCTCTGCAACAGTTTTCGCCTCATCGAGCTTAATTTGTTCAAGTTCTTTCTTTGCATCTTCAAACTGCTTGATAAATGTTTCATTACCGCCAACGAGCGATGCTTGCAAAGAACTTTTCTGCATTTCCCAATTAGGAATACTTGCCAACAGGACTTCAAGTTCTTCACGGGTTCGGTCTAACGGAACGAAACGGTTAGATGCAGAGGTGTTTATAAGATTTTGTAAAGCATTCAACTCGTCCTCGTCCAAGAAATCGTAACTATCAACAGCCTTGTTTGCCTCCTGCAAAGCCTTTACGTGCTGAACAACATTATCTTCATCAACATCATAAGAACACAAAGAGAGGCCTTTAAGGTACGATATAATCTTGCTTGTAATATCTTTCAGTTTATCAACAGAAACAACTGCTTCGCTGTTCTTCTTCAAATCCTCCTTTATACGCAGGATATTCTCAATTTCATTTGCAATATTAGATGCCAACTTCGGCAAGAAAACAGAGACCTCAATATTCTCGACAAAATCCCTGACATCCTCTGTGTAGTTGAGTGCTTTTTTTGCTACAGACTCAAGTTTGTCAATAAGTTCGTTTATCTTACGCTGTACATTTGCAGAGTTCTCTGCACCGCTCTTTGCTCTGTCGTAATCTTCTTGTGAAGATGTGATAAACTTATACAAGCGGTCTTGGCTCTCTTCAAAAGCAACAAGAGCCTTTTCAAGTTCGGTCTTCTTTTTGCATAGTTCGTTATACTCTTCAGCCTCTTTCTCCGCTTCAAGGCGTTGCTGTGCCCAATCTTGCTGCAATTTTTCCGCAGCACGCTTGAGCTGAAGATATTTCTTAAAGCCCATAACATTCTCGATGTTATCCTTGATTATCTGTGCGAACACATTCTTTTTAAGCAGTTCGCTTGACTGCATAGCATCGAAAAGGAAATACTTGCTCAACTCCTGTGGTAAATTGGCTTTTATGATTTTATTAACCTGTTGCTCGTTCCTTGCTCTTTCGGCAGCAGGAGTAGCCGAACCATATACGAAGGTATTGCCCTGCATATTCAGATATACACTTTCAACAGGCTTTTGTTGCGGATTGAGAATGTATGTGCGACGAAGAACATACTTCTGTTCCTGCCCCAACACACGGCCAACGAAAGTAACCTCAAGCTGAATTTCAGGCTTTGCAGAATTTACAGCACCATTGTTCAATAGTTCCTCGAACTCCTCTTTTGTTCGTATGTTCAAACCATACAAGGCACCACATATAGCCTCAAACAAGGTAGTCTTACCACCACCGTTCATACCGCCTATAAGAATTATCGGGCGATCATCATCAACAGACAAATCAAGGTCGAGAGACAGATATGTCTTATAATTTGAAATATGGACTCTTTTTATAATCATAACTCACTCCTCCTTACTTTATCTTTTGTATGGCTGCTTTAATAATGGACTCGGTTTCAATATCCGTCATTTCAATAACATCAACCTTCTTGCCGTGATATGTACGCAAAATCTCTTCACTCAACCAATCGAAATCAATCTCGTGTTTTTCGCATATCGCTTCAATCAGAGCCAAGTCCTCTTTGCGAATACCATAATGAACGAACTTTTGGTCAATCCCCTTCTGCATAGCTGTTCAATTTATCATTTATACTGTACCGGGTAGAAAGCCGACCACCCTGTAATCTCTGTTGTGTCATCAATCTTGAATGGCGAGTAATACCAGTTATCATTTTTCTCGATAATTATACCGCCTTTCAACTGCAAATGTTTATTCTCCTCACTGTTGATGTAGTCAATCAGTGCATTATGTTTGTTCGGTGCTTCAGGGTCGCTTCCCTCTGTCTTTGTATCAAACAGGAACACCTGCCCGTTTTTAGCACGAATAACAAAATCTACATAGAAAAGTGCCTTGTCGCCATTGCTCCTTGTGTAAGGTATCGAGTAATGCTGTTTACCCTCATCGCCATTCTTGTACCACCAATCAATATATTGGCTGTTGCTTTCCAGGAACGAAACGAACCTCTGTTCAGGATTAGAAACAGAATAAAGCTCAATAAAAGGCATCAAAGCATGGTCTTTTACCGACTCCACAACACGGTGTGTCTCTTCTTTGTACAATCTATCTTCGGGCACCTCCCAAGTATATTGGGCAAAGCCACGCTGTTTTGCAATATGCTGTCGCTCTTCGAGCTTCTTTTGATAGCGTGCAAGAGCCTTTGTTATGATATTGGTAAATTGTGGCTTGTTGGTGTGGTAAAGAATAACCTTTTTGGCATCGGTCTCGAATATCTCAAACAAATCTTCTATTGCCTCTACAAGATAATTCGCCAACACATCGGTACTGTGTGAACGCTCGAAACTGCCAAGCAAAGAACGGCAGAAATCCACATATACACGGTTTACCTCTCCTGCTGTACGGGCATATTTGAACTTCTCACCAACATCAACCGTACCAATATCATTTTGGAAGAATACATCGGTAGGAATATCAATATTCACATTCTTCACATCAAGACGAATACCGCGAGCTTGTGCTGTATGACGGTTTTTTGCAACCTTGCTCTCTTCTCCCACTTCGGGTGATGCACCGTTCTCCTCTTCTTCCAAGAAATCAAACATAGAGAATAGAGATAACTGCACATTCATCAGCCACTCATCTTCAAACACCTTCATAAGAACCTGTTTGAAATCGGGGCCAAGACGGTTACGGTCGGCACTTAAACGCACCTCATAAGAACTCGGCAAAGCAACATTTTGCAAGCTCTCACGACGAACAGACTGCAACATCGACTTGTGCAGATAATCCATATCATCGGCCACAATCTGAATTTGGTCTTTGCTTATGTTGGTATATACATATCCCTTATTCAACAGAGGATTCGTATAGAACTTCTGTTCAGGCATACGCAAAATACGCCCAACAGTCTGCACTGTAAATTCTTCGCTTGACAATTTACGGAATATAAGCAAAACAGCTGCACGGGGACAATCCCAACCAAGAGCAATAGCTTGCTTGAACAGTAGCACCTCGGTCAAGCAATCCTCTTTTTCGAGTCCGGGCAGATTGGATTTTTCATTAGAAAGCCACACTGCAAGTTTACCGTTGTCCTCGTCAATTCCGTGTGTCATTCTCAAATATGTACGCACCTGATTGGCAATAGTCTCATCTTCGCTTGACATTGTTTCCGTAGTATCATTCGGCAACTGTATCAATAGAAGAGGATTTATGTTTACACCTAAACTACGATAAGCTTCTGCTAACTGCTTACGCTTTTCAAGAGCCTTTCTTATCAAGTGTTGGTTCAATTCCTCCTCGCTGTTGTAGCCCTTTGCCACATCGGGATTGAGTATAACACCCTCTTTTATCATTTCCTCCTGCACAACAACCTGACGGGGAACATTAACCACATTGTATGATTGTGTTTTAGGTGTAGCCGAAATGCGAATTTCAACTTTAGCATTTATGCGTTCAAGCACCTTTTTCGACTTGTCTGCTGTTTTAGACCAGAAAAGATGTTCCTCGTCAATAATAATCACAATGGGCGTGCCATTCTCTTTTGTTCTGTCTGTGATGTTGAACAAAGAGCGGCTCTGCTCACCGTCGCGCACCATAATATTCTTATCGCTATTGATGCTTGCCCAATTCACAAAAAGTATTTCACCGGGCTTAATAACACCGTCGCAATGGTCGAGTTCATCATACATTACCGCACGCAGAAGACGTGTTTCAGTAAAGAAGTTCTTCATCTTGAAGTAACTCTGCTCGTGCAACTTATTTGGAGCAATCCATATATAAGCCACGTGCTGGAATGGCAAGTCGCTGCGTGTCTGCAACTCCTCGGCAAGAGTAGCAAGCATTTCACTTGCCATTACTGTTTTACCTGCACCTGTGGGAGCCTTGAATATAAGTTGCTGACGATTGCCGTTAAGCCTTAATAAATCAACCGTCTTTTCTACAAGCTCTTTAACGGCTTTCTGTTGATATTTTAACTCTTTCATTCTTCGCCCTCCTCATTATCATTAAACAATGTCTGTGGTACAGTCTCTTCCTCTTTTTCGGGTGCAAGATACTTTTCCTTGCGCTTTGGCAACACTCTTGTATATGCATCATAAATTGCTGCCGGCAATGCCACAAGTTCCACTTTGTCCTGCACTTCAAAGAAATCATCACTGAAAGGATACCTGCCTGGAGTGAATATGTAAATCTTCAACTTGCCGTTGAACTCCATATTCTTTATCTCCTCCACAATATAAGAAACAGCCTCTTCTTTATAAAGAATAAGCATCTGTTTCTTGTCATTTGCAAAGTAGCGCATCAACTTCGGGTGTGTGGGATATTTACCAAACATTTGCTGCTCGGTATATAAATCCTCTTTAATGCAAAGCAAATCCGTTGCAAGCGAAACCAATGCACGCATATTGCGTGGTGAACGTTCGCGTGGCAAGAACTCTGTGCGGTAGTAACGGAGAGTGTTGTTTGTTAAACCGGCAACCTCTTCGCCCTTTGGTGTGGTATATCCCTCAATGACTTTCTTATTACGCAGATATGTTACATTCTCGCAAATACCATTCTCATTGTTTGTTACAAGAATACATTTTCTGTTACCGCCGTCCTCTGCATTTAACCGCATTGTCGCGTGCAGGGTTGTTCCACTACCTGCAAAGAAGTCGAGAATTGTTATCGGTTTTTCCGGCAAAGAAACTAATTGCAAAATACCCATAAATAGTTTTGTGGGTTTAGGAGATGTAAAAACTTTATCTCCGCCAAATATTTGTTGCAATTCTTTTGAACCATGAGTGGCTGTTCCATATTTTTCTGCCTCAAACCAAGAATGTGCAATTGAACCATACTGTTCCTGTTCATTCAAGAAAACCTTTAATTGGGGTTTAGAAGTTCCATTTTTTCCGAACAGTATCCTATTGTCTGCCAAGGCACTGGCGAATTTCTCCTGAGAAATTCGCCAGTGCCTCCCGCGGGGCGGGAGGTGCTGGGCTCCCGTATTAGGGTTTATAATCGGATACGTAAGGTTTGGGCGCACATTAGGAGCATCGAAAGGGTCTGCTTTCCAAGGTCCACGAGGGTCATTATCCGGATTTGAGTATTTTTCATTATCTACTTTATTCGGATAGAATACAAAATCATTGTCATTATACCAAACAGCTGCGTTAGAGAGTTTTAACCTACGATTCTCCTTTCTTCTTTTTTTTGCAAAACACACTAGGTACTCGTGATTTATACTTAAATCAGTATCATTTTGAAGAGATTGACGCGAATGCCACGGTATGCTACTAATAAAGTTCTCTCCCCCAAAAATCTCATCACATAGCAATTTCAACTGTGCTTGCTCGTTATCATCAATTGAAATAAAGATAACACCTTTGTCCGAAAGCAACCTCTTTGCTATACGAAGTCGCTTGCTCATAAATGACAGCCATTTGCTATGGCGGTATTCATCTTCGGCATCAACAAATTTATCATTATAGATAAAGTCCTTATTGCCGGTATTGTAAGGTGGGTCAATATATATAACATCAATAGCACCCTCGTGTGTATAAGAAAGAGTAGTAAGTGCTTCGAGGTTGTCGCCCTCAATAAGTATATGACTAGTAGCATCGGCACTATCCGAAATAATCGCACGCTCTTTAACCTCTGTAAGCACAGGAATTTCCTCTCGCAAACGTTCTTCAACCTCTTCGAGTTTCTCTTCCCACACAAGACCATACTTTTTGAACGAACGCAACAGCCCCAAAAGGTCGGCTTTCTCATCATTCGTAAGACCTTGTAAATTCTTTATCTTGTCAATAAGTTTTTCTTTATCCATAGCATAGTTATTTTGACGCTGTTATTTTCTCCTCAATTTCATCTAAAATCTTATTGCACAACGTATTAATATATGGTTTCCCTAACTTCATTACATCAGACTCAGAATATCCAATTTCAAGACTATCCACACCCTCAATATTTGATGAGAGCAAACAAATCTTTGGCAAAAATTCTATCTTGATAGAAAATTCTTTACTAAAAATATTGTCTCCTGCATAAAGGTAATTTTTGAAATTAAATATTACCTCTTCTTCTGTTAATTCAAAATAGTTTGAAGGACTCTTCTTTTTACGATACAAATCAACTACAGATTCAAAAACATCAGGAACTGTATATTCTTTAGGCTTTGGTTTTAAACTAAAAAGTTCTGTTATTGAAGGCTCTTTCTCAATTAACTTAGGACGCTCACAGGAAACTGTATAGCTATCAAACATCGATTTAAGTTCACTTATTTTCCCTTCAAAATATTTGCTTAAATCTATAAATGCATTACGGCATTCTTTTATTCCTGCAGAACTCTTTTCTATTTTTTTATTTGCCGTTTGTTTCTTTATTAGATCTATTCTTTTCTTAATATCATCATCTTCTTCAATGTTTTCACCCTTTGCAGCCTTTATACGAATAGTCAATGCTCGTTCAACACACTTCTGCATATATTCAGTAAATGGCTGTATTTGCTCAAGTTCTGCATTTGCGCCATCAGAAGGAACGAGTCCTACATTGATATCGCTACAATTCAAAGCATTAAGATAATTGTCCTTGTCATTACTTCTGACTATAATCATTGGATAAGCTCCGCGCAAAAGGATGAAATTTACGAGCAAACGAGCAATGCGACCATTACCATCCTCAAATGGGTGAATTCGTATATAGCGATAATGAAATAATGATGCAAGTTCTAATATTGACATTTTCCCTTCTTCAACCGCGTCATTATACCACTCCACAAGAGAAGTCATTAATGCAGGTGTTTCTTCTGGTGAAGCATATTCAAATCTTTCACCAGTTGCTGTTATTACAGAATTGGGACGTGTTTTGTAAACACCTGCGTGAACCACATACGATGTTTGTGTTCCGTCTTTAAGTGTTTTATAAACAGTATAGTCTTCACGCAAAAGTTTTCTGTGAAGTTCACGGATAAAAGCTTCAGTCAAAGGACGTTCTTTGTCTGCTGCTTCCGTCTGCATCATTTTAAGGCACACGTTATGAGCCTTCATCTCTTCAAGGTCCTGCATCTTGGCATTGCCATCAACCTTGTCAAAAAACAAAAGCAATTCTGTTTGCCCATATGTTAATGTATTGCCCTCAATATGGTTAGAATTGTAGTTGAATTCCAACATAAATTTACAGTCGATTCTTGCCTGTATTTCCTCTGTAACAGGTTGTAGCGATATCCACTCATTATACAACTTTTGAACTGTATCCATAAAAAAGACTATAATAACTATTTAAACAACTTCTTCTGCAAAAATAACATTTTTTCGCGATTATACCTTATCGTCAGGAAAAAGAATGAGAAGCAATTTGATTAGGTATAACTCCTGCAATACTACCCTAAAAAAACAAATCCCCTCTTGTCCGTGTTATCTACACGATATAAAACGTTTTGTTATGGAGTGGATTACTGACCTTTTTCGTTCGCATCCCGAGCTGGCGATTTACTTGACGCTGGGGCTTGGTTTCCTCATTGGAAAAATCCATATCAAGGGGTTCAGCCTTGGTATTGTAACGAGTGTGCTGCTTGTGGGTGTTCTTGTGGGACAGCTGCAGATTCCCATGACTGGCGCGCTTAAGCAGACGGCGTTCCTGCTGTTCCTGTTTGCCATCGGGTACAAGGTGGGGCCGCAGTTCTTTGCGGGCCTGCGCAAGGATGGCCTGCCACAGGTGGGGTTTGCAGTGGTGATGTGTCTTTTCATTCTGTTATCGACCTGGGGCATTGCCCTGGCAATGGGCTATAATGTGGGCGAGGCAGCGGGCTTGCTGTCGGGGTCGCAGACCATCAGCGCTGTGATTGGCGTTGCCGATGACACGATACGCGGGCTGGGACTCCCTACCGATGAGCAGCAGAAGGTGCTGGACATAATACCTGTGGCCTATGCCGTGACATACATATTCGGTACTGCGGGGTCGGCATGGATATTGGCACGCCTTGGCCCAAAGATGCTCGGTGGCATGGAGAAGGTGAAGAGTGCCTGCCGCGACCTTGAGTCACGTATGGGGCGCGACGACAGTGAGAAACCGGGTGTGATGGAGGCTAAGCGCGAGGTTGAGTTCCGCTGTTACCGCATTGACAACGAATGGTTCAAGAAGGGACGTTCGGTGTTCGACCTGGAGCATTTCTTTGAACGCCAGGGCAAGCGCCTCTTTGTTGAGCGCATACGCAAAGGAGAAAGAATAATCGATGATGTGATGCCCAAGGAGATTCTGCGTCCGGGCGATGAGGTGGTGCTCAGCGGGCGCTACGAATATACCATTGGCGAGGAGAAGTGGATTGGCGAGGAGGTTGAGGATGAGACTCTGCTTGCTTTCCCGGTGATGATTCTCAAGAGCACTGTGGCGGGCAGGAGTTTCCGTCGTGAGGTGTCGTACAACGGCAAGAGGGTAAGCGAACTGCGTGCGCAGCCGTTCATGCATGGTGTTGTGATACAGAAGATAAGACGCATGGGTGTGAGCATCCCCGTATTTGCCAAGACAGTACTGAACACCGGCGATGTGATTGAGCTTGTGGGGCGCAGGATTGAGGTGCAGCATGCTGCCAAGGAGATTGGCTACCCCGACCCAGCCACCAACGAAAGTGACGTTGTGTTCCTCTCAATAGGTATTCTCATTGGCGCTATCATTGGTACATTGACGCTACACATTGGTAACGTACCCATAAGCCTAAGCAGCAGCGGAGGCGCACTCATTGCCGGCCTTGTATTCGGCTGGTGGCGTGCCCACCACCCTACAATGGGTGCAATACCCGAGGGAGCGCTGTGGGTGTTCAACAATCTAGGACTTAATATATTCATAGCCATTGTTGGCATATCGGCAGGACCGGGCTTTGTCGAGGGATTCCGCGAGATTGGCCTGTCGCTGTTCATCGCCGGCATTGTCGCCACATCGTTGCCGTTGCTTTTTGGAGTGTTTGTTGCTGTAAAGTTGTTCAAGTTCCACCCTGCCATTGCACTTGGCTGCTGCGCGGGAGCACGCACTACTACTGCGGCCATTGGCGCACTGCAGGAGAGCCTTGGCAGCGAGACCCCTGCACTTGGATACACTATTACATACGCGGTTGGAAACACGTTGCTCATCCTGTGGGGTGTATTCCTGACGCTGATGGTAGCGTAGCTTTAACTACTACAATTTAAGACAGAAGAACATAAGAACAAAAGAAACGACTATAGACAAACTGATTTTTAAGCCAAATGCAGACAATCGTTTGTTTTCATTGGTTATAAAAATCAGTTTATACAATGCACTTACAGGGCATTGTAGCAACAAAAAATTGTTGCGTAGTCAAAAATGGCAATCAAAACTAAGCCTTTTGTACTTATGTACTTATGTCTAAGTAAAACAGAATTGAACTTTAAATAAAATATTATGAGCCATTATTTGAATGACCACAGTGAGGTGAGCAATTTTGATAAGGAGATGGAGAGAATAAGCCCTTTTGAGCTTAAGAACAGGTTGATTGAACTTGCCGACGAGAGTGTGCGCCGCATGATGCGCACCATGCTCAACGCGGGGCGCGGCAACCCAAACTGGGTGGCCACACTGCCGCGCGAGGCGTTCTTCACGCTTGGAAAGTTCGGCCTTGCCGAATGCCGCAGGGACTGGGAGTACCCCGAGGGGCTTGCGGGAATACCGCAGAAGAGTGGGATTGCTGCACGTTTCGGCGAGTTCCTCAAGGAGCAGCACAACGATGCCGGGGCGCAGTTCCTTGAGAAGTGCTTCCGCTACATGATTGAGGAGCACTCGGTAGACGGCGATGCCTTGGTGCATGAGTGGGCCGAATGTGTGATTGGCGACCAGTACCCGGTGCCCGACCGCATTCTAAAGCACACCGAGATAGCTGTTCGTGACTACATGGCTCAGGAGTTGTGCGAGGGACGTCCGCCACAGGGCGAGATTGACCTGTTTGCCACCGAGGGCGGTACGGCTGCCATGTGTTACATATTCGACAGCCTGCAGCAGAACCGCCTGCTCGAACGCGGTGACAGCATAGCACTCATGACACCGGTATTTACCCCGTACATTGAGATTCCCAAGCTCTACCGCTACAACTACAGGGTCACCGAGATTCCCGCGGGCAGGATGAACGAGGAGGGCATGCACCTGTGGCAATATGACAACAAGGAACTGAACAGGCTGCGCGACCCTGAATACAAGGCGCTGTTCATCGTTAACCCAAGCAACCCGCCAAGCTATGCCATGGCCACCGAGACTGTAGACCTGCTTGTGGACATTGTAAACAAGTGGAACCCTAACCTTATGATTGTGACCGACGATGTATATGCCACATATGTCCCGGGATTCCAGTCACTAATGGCACGTCTGCCACATAACACCATCTGCGTCTACTCGTTCTCAAAGTACTTTGGCGCAACGGGCTGGCGTTCGGCTGTCATTGCCCTGCACCGCGACAACATCTTCGACAAGCTCATTGAACGCCTGCCACGCAAGCGCAAAAGCGAACTGAAGGAACGCTACGGCAGCATTAGAAGCGACGCCGAGAACATGCGCTTCATCGACCGTATGGTAGCCGACAGCCGCCAGGTGGCACTGAACCACACTGCCGGTCTCTCATTGCCGCAGCAGATGCAGATGACACTGTTTGCACTCTACTCCATCATTGACAAGCGCGAGGGCGACAACTTCAGGCTGAAGATGCTGGAGATTATACAGGAACGCCTGAACGCGCTGTGGACAAGCATGGGATTCACTCTGCTGCCCGACCCGTTGCGTGCCGGCTACTACTCCGAGATTGACCTGCTTGTGTGGGCGCACCGTTTCTATGGCAAGGACTTTGTGGAGTGGCTCAAGCTCAACTACAACCCGCTTGACGTAGTCTTCCGCCTGGCTACGGAGACATCGCTTGTAGTACTAAACGGCGGCGGTTTCGACGGTCCCGAATGGAGCATACGTGTGTCACTTGCCAACCTCAAGACCAAGGACTACACCATTATTGGCAAAAGCGTCCGCGCTATACTTGATTCGTATGCGGCTAGGTGGAAAAGAAGCCTTCCAATGGTGGAGAACAACTAAACCACAATTTCGCAGACACGCTATACAATCTCGCGCCGACCCTGTAAATGGCAATATTTTACAGCACAGGTTGTTAGGCCTACGTAAACAATCGCATAACGTGAGCCTTGTAAGTGGCGACATTTTCCAACCTTACTACAAATGAGGATGACTAAAAAGGCTCTTTTGTTGTTGTGCTTGCCCTCAAAATGCTCATTTACGCTTAGTAAACTCCGCTTTTTCAGGCTTCGCACGCCTAAAAATAACTCTTTTTATTCAACCTCATGACAAAAGTGGGCGTCCCTTTTTCTTTTGGGACGCCCACATAATATTGAGCCAAGTATTTCTTACTTACTCTTGTTTACCATTGCATCGATTGCTGCGACGGCTGTCACGTTGAGGATTTCCTGAACTGAGCTCTCGAAATCGATGAAGTGGATTGGCTTGTTCAATCCCATCTGGATAGGTCCGATGATTTCGGCGTCGTTAGAGAGTGCCTGGAGCATCTTGTAAGATGAACTTGCCGAGTTGAGGTTAGGGAACACAAGTGTGTTTACATCCTTACCGAAGAGCTTTGTGAAAGGATACTTCTTGTCACGGAGCTCGGTGTTCATTGCCACGTTCACCTGCATCTCACCGTCGAGCAGCCACTCGGGGTAGTTCTTGTGGATGTGGGCAACGGCCTGACGCACTCTCTCGGCGCTACCGCCCTGGTCTGTTCCGAAGTTTGAATAGGACACCATTGCCATTACCGGTGTGTGGTTGAAGAAGCGTACCGACTTCTCGGCAAGGCGTGCAATGTCAATCAATGTAGAGGTCTCAGGCGCACGGTTGATGAGTGTATCGGCAACAAAATATGTACCCTTCTTTGAGTTGATGATATGCATTGTACCGAAGGTGCTGAAACCCTCCTGCATACCGATAACCTCCTTGGCAACCTTGATAGTGTTAGAGTACTTTGTATAAAGACCGGTGATGAAACCGTCGGCTTCGCCTGTCTCTACCATCATCATACCGAAGTAGTTGCGTTCGTACATCTTGTCGCTTGCCTCCTCAATGGTGTAGCCCTCGCGCTGGCGCTTGTCGGCAAGGATTCTCGCATAGCGCTGACGGCGTTCGCGTTCGTTGGGGTGACGCAGGTTCACGACCTCAATACCCTCGAGGCTCAAGCCGAGTTCCTCGGCAAGCTTATGTATGATTTCGTCGTTACCCAAAAGGATTGGCTGGCAGATGCCCTCCTCCTTTGCCTGAACGGCAGCCTTCATCATTGAAGGGTGTGCGCCCTCGGCAAATACGATGCGCTGTGTCTCGGTGCGCGCCATGTCGTGCAGCTGCTGTGTGAGCTTTGACTCGCGTCCCATGAACTCGAGAAGGTGCTCCTTGTACTTGTCCCAGTCAGTGATTGTCTTGCGTGCAACGCCACTCTCAATGGCTGCCTTGGCAACGGCAGTAGAAACCTCTACAAGCAGACGTGGGTCCACTGGTTTTGGAATGAAGTAGTCGCGGCCGAACGAGAGGTGACCCACCTTGTACACCTTGTTCACAATCTCAGGAACAGGCTGCTTTGCAAGGTCGGCAATGGCACGCACTGCAGCAAGCTTCATCTCCTCATTGATTGCTGTGGCAGCAACATCAAGCGCACCACGGAAGATGTATGGGAAACCGATTACGTTGTTTATCTGGTTAGGATAGTCGCTACGGCCTGTGCTCATGAGCACGTCGGGGCGGCTGTCCATTGCATCCTCGTATGTAATCTCGGGCTCGGGGTTTGCAAGGGCAAACACAATTGGGTCCTTTGCCATTGAACGCACCATATCCTTTGAAAGGACGTTACCCTTTGAAAGGCCAAGGAACACGTCGGCACCTACAATAGCCTCCTTGAGTGTGTGGATATCGGTACGTGTTGTAGCGAACTCCAGTTTCTCTGCTGTGAGGTTTGTACGTTCGGTGCTGATGACGCCACGGCTGTCGAGCATGACAACGTTCTCCTTCTTCACACCAAGGGCAATGTACAGTTTGGTACATGAAATGGCTGCCGCACCGGCACCGTTGACAACAACCTTTACATCCTCGATGTTCTTGCCGTTGACCTCAAGCGCGTTCAAAAGACCCGCTGCCGAGATGATGGCTGTACCATGCTGGTCGTCGTGCATTACAGGGATATCGAGTTCCTCCTTGAGGCGGCGTTCAATCTCGAAACACTCGGGAGCCTTGATATCCTCAAGGTTGATACCACCGAATGTGGGAGCAATGGCCTTTACTGCCTCGATGAACTTCTCGGGGTTCTCCTCATCGACCTCAATGTCGAACACGTCAATGCCGGCATAAATCTTGAAAAGGAGACCTTTACCCTCCATAACGGGCTTGCCAGCCACTGCACCTATGTTTCCAAGGCCCAGAACGGCTGTACCGTTTGAGATAACCGCTACAAGGTTACCCTTGTCGGTATATTTATAGGCATTCTGCGGGTCGGCTGCAATCTCGAGACATGGCTCGGCAACGCCAGGCGAATATGCCAATGAAAGGTCGCTTTGTGTAAAATAGGGTTTGGTGGGAACGACCTCAATCTTACCGGGACGTTTCCCTGCGTGATAATTCAACGCATCTTCTTTAGTAATCTTAGCCATCTTAGGATAAGTTCTGTAAATTATATAATGTTAATACTTTCTTCAACTGTTGCAGGGCCTCACTCCTGCTCCATTATGCCGCTGATGAAACTGTCACCGGCCTCACCCACTCCAAAGAGTGCGAAATCGTAGCGCACCGGGTCTTCGGGCGAGAACTCGCGCAGACGGGCGGTAAGTTCCTCAACCGTGCGGCGGTCGTTCTGCTTGCGAGTCACAAGTCCAAGAGTGCGTGCCGTGCGTGCCACGTGCACGTCGATGGGAATCATGAGTGCCGACTGCGGAACGCTGTCCCAAATGCCCAGGTCAACAATACCGTCCTTGCGGCACAGCCAGCGCAACATCATGTGCATTCTCTTGCATGCACTGGCGGGTTTGCCTTTTGAAGGGATAGGGTTGCTTATGTGGCGTGTATAAGCGCCACCGTTGGCAGCGGCAAGTTCCCCACGCAGGTTCTCAATGCCGTCCCACACCGTGCAACCGGCAAAAAGTGGTTCCATGGAACCGTGCTTTGAGTAGATGCTCCTGAGTCCGAGGCAAATGTACTTGAAGTCCGAGGCAAAGAATGTGCGGTGGATGTTCATGCGGTCGTCAAGTGTCTCCCACTCGCCGCCCATCACATATTCATAGGGACGCGAATGCATTATATCGCCCAGCATCCTGTTGCCCGAACGCAGAATCATCTTGCGGTTTCCCCATGCAATGACCGATGCCAGCAATGCGGCAATCTCCACATCTTCCTTGCGGCTGAATGAGTGGGGGAAACTTATAGGGTCGTTCTCAATGAACTGCTTACAGTTGTACTGCGCAGCCTTCTCATCAAGAACAGCCTTTATGCGTTCCATAGTTCTTAGAGGAATGTTATGGCCTGCTGAAGGTCGCTGTATGTATCGTCGCATGCAGGTACAAGTGGCAGGCGCAGATTGTTCTCGAGCAATCCTATAATCTCCATGAGTGCCTTGATGCCGCTTGGGTTACCGTCAACGAAGATAAGCTGGAACAGTTCGTTCAGCTTGGCGTGCTGGTCACGCGCATCACTTACACGACCCTCCTGCATTGCTTTTACAAGCCTTGTCATGAGTGTCGGGAATGCGTTGCCGAACACTGAGATTACTCCCACGCCACCGGCTTCCATAATATCGACCGTGAGGCCGTCATCGCCCGAGAACACGTCGAAGTGCGCAGGTTTCTTGGCAATGAGTTCCTTCACCTGTGCAAGGTTGCCCGATGCAGCCTTGTAACCTACGATGTTGGGGCACTCGTTTGCCACGCGTACCACAGTCGAAGGTAGAATGTTCACGCCTGTACGGCCCGGAACGTTGTACATATATATGGGGAGTTCTGTTGCCTGGGCAATAGCCTTGTAGTGCTGGTAAATACCCTCCTGAACAGGTTTGTTGTAGTATGGAGCAACAGAAAGGATTGCATCCACGCCAGTAAGATCCTCGGTCTGGAGTTCGTTCACAACCGCGCGGGTGCAGTTGCCGCCCACGCCAAGCATGATGGGCATGCGACCATCGACCTGTTTTATGATGCGTTTTCGGATTTCACGTTTCTCATCCATTGTCAACGTTGGAGTCTCGGCAGTAGTACCCTGCACACAAAGGAATGATGTGCTGCTGTCAAGGTGCATCTGCACCAGTTTTTCCAGAACGGCATAGTCCACCTCACCGGTGTTTGTGAAAGGCGTAACAAGAGCAACACCCATACCTGAAAATTTCTTTTGCATCATATATTGTCGGTTTTGATTTCAGAGTGCAAAATTACATCAAATTCTGCTATTTTAATATAAGAAGTGACCTAAATTTATCACAAAAAAGAGATCACACCCACAACATCATGCAACAAACCGCAACAAGTGGGCAACCCGTTTTGCATTCGGATTGCCCACTTGTATCATATGGTTGAATAAAAAGTGTTGTTTTCAGGCTTGCGAAGCCCTAAAAAGCCCTGTACAAAAGCAAATATCATTACATGCCGAGCATCGCAAGGAACTCATCCTCGCCCACAAGGCGCACGCCCAGTTTATTGGCCTTCTCGAGCTTGCTGGGGCCCATATTGTCACCGGCCAGTATGAACGATGTCGACTTGCTCACACTGCCCACATTCTTGCCGCCGTTGTTTTCAATCATCTCCTTGTACTCGTCGCGCGAGTGATGCACGAACACACCGCTGATTACAATGCTCTGTCCTTTGAGAATCTCGGTACGTGCCTGCAGCGTCTCCTCCTCAAGTTCGAATTTGAGACCGGCCTCCTTGAGCCTTGCGACAAGTATGCGGTTCTCCTCGTTGGCGAAATAGCCAATGACGCTGGCTGCAATGCGTTCACCAATCTCATCCACCGCAACAAGCTGCTCCATTGTTGCCGACATCAACGCATCGATGTTGCCGAAGGCACGCGCAAGACGCTTGGCCACCGTAGCACCCACAAAGCGTATGCCAAGTGCAAAGAGCACCCTCTCGAACGGAACGGCACACGAAGCCTGCACTGCAGCCACAATATTCTCGGCCGACTTTGCGCCCATGCGCGGGAGAAACATGAGGTCCTCAGCGCAAAGCGTGTATATGTCGCCAATGTTCTTTACAAGTCCGTAATTGAAGAGCAGTTCTATGGTTTCTGGCCCCATGGAGTCGATGTTCATGGCATCGCGCGAAACGAAATGCTCCATTCTGCCCTTTATCTGCGGCGGACACGACACATCATTGGGGCAATAGCTGCCGGCCTCGCCGTCAACGCGCACAAGCGGTGTTCCGCACTCGGGGCACTTCTCGACAAAGCGTACCTTCTCCCCTATCATGAAACGGGCATCCAAATCCACGCCGGTAATCTTGGGGATAATCTCACCACCCTTCTCGACGTAGACCATGTCGCCTATGTGCAGGTCAAGTTTCTCAATTATATCGGCATTATGCAGTGAGGCACGCCTTACTACAGTTCCCGACAGCTGCACCGGGTCGAGATTGGCTACCGGGGTAACCACACCAGTGCGGCCAACCTGATATGTAACATCGTTCAGGCGCGTAACGGCGCGTTCGGCCTGGAACTTGTAGGCGATAGCCCAGCGTGGCGATTTAGCGGTGTAGCCAAGATTCTTCTGCTGACGCAGGGAGTTCACCTTGAGCACTATGCCGTCGGTGGCAAAAGGAAGATTCTTGCGTTCTACGTCCATGCGGTCAATAAAGGCAAAGACCTCGTCGAGTGTCCTGCACTTGCATGTAGTTTCCGACACCTTGAAGCCCCAAGCGGCCGCAGCCTGCAGATTCTCATAGTGTCCCTCGGCTGGCAGGTTTTCACCCAGCATGAAGTAGAGATATGCATCGAGCCTGCGCTTGGCAACGACTGCAGAATCCTGCAGCTTGAGTGTTCCTGACGCGGCGTTGCGCGGGTTAGCAAAAAGTTGCTCGCCAGCATTCTCGCGTTCGGCATTAAGCTGTTCGAACACAGCCCAGGGCATGAGCACCTCGCCACGAATCTCGAACTCGCGCGGCCATCCTTCTCCCGCCAGGACAAGCGGTACGGTGCGTATGGTCTTGACGTTCGCCGTCACGTCGTCGCCCTTCTCGCCGTCGCCGCGCGTCACGGCACGCACAAGCTTTCCATCCTCATAGGTGAGAGATATCGATGTACCGTCGAACTTCAGTTCGCAGCAGATTTCAAAATCCTCGTTCAATCCCTTCCGCACACGTTCGTAGAACTCGGCCACCTCGCCCTTGGAGTAGGTGTTGCCAAGCGAGAGCATGGGATACTTGTGCTGCACCTGCTTGAACTCCTTTGTAATGTCACTGCCCACGCGCAAGGTCGGCGATGTGGCATCGTACATCTCGGGATGCTCATCCTCGAGCTGCTGCAGTTCCTTGAGCAGCATATCGAAGTCGTAGTCGCTTATAACTGGAGAGTTAAGCACATAATATCTGTGGTTATGCTCGTGGAGTTCACGGCGCAACTGAAGTATACGTTCCTGTGGGGTCATAAGGATTGTCTCATTTAATTCAACGCGAAGATAATAATAACACACGAAAAAAGGTTGCTTTTCTGCAAACCTTTAGGATTGTTTTCAAAAAAAACATTTAACTTTGGATTGTCGCCCAAGCACCGCCGGCGAAAGTACTGCGGCGAATGCATAACTACATAACAAAGACAACAACCATATGACAGCACCGGGAATAGAAGATTCGACCAGAGAGGAACGCAAGGCCTACGTGCTTGAGGCGTGGAAATGCCTCAACGACTGCGAAGCCTGCGGAAAGTGCCGCATTCTAAGAGGGCGCAATGCCGAAACACTGTATGCCGACTACATCAACGGCACACGTTCATACATGGAAATAACACTGGAGATAAGAAGCAGAAGCATGGGTGCAAGATGAACACCTGTCGTGTCACTTCACAATCCAATATCCCAAAGCCATAAAAGCAAGGCCGGCAACAAGGCTTGCAGCAACATACGCCACCAAACTGCCATAATTGCCGTTCTGCAGCATGAGCATGCTCTCATGGGCAAAGGTCGAGAATGTGGTAAAGCCACCGCAAAGTCCGGTAGTGAGCAGCATGCACCATGGCGAGTTCAACGCCCCGTTCCTGGCAAACAGTGCAAAGAGCACACCAAAGGCAAGACAGCCCACAAGGTTTACAGCCAGGGTCCCCCAAGGAACCCCTTGCCCGCATACACTCTTCATTACGGCAGAGACAAGAAACCTCAATCCCCCACCGACAAAACTGCCTAACCCTACTATCAATATCGACTTTAGCATATCCATTACATTTATTTATTGCCCTACTCCCCGCATAAAGGAAAACTTCAAGCGACTAAAGACTCTGCAAAAATACACACTGGGAAAGAATTTTCCAACAGAGAATGCACTCACAAAAGAATATCCATAAAAATATGGCACTGCTTACACTCGCTGTAAAAAATATTGAA
>JAZQZM010000047.1:0-26501 GCA_045634085.1 Bacteroidaceae bacterium | reverse complement strand
CGCTTTCTTAACGCAAAATGTAGTTGACGTTTTCAGGGTGCTGCGGACCGCACTGCGTGTGGCAATTTTATGAAAAGTTAATTGCCACACTTCGTTTGAACGTACCTCGCACAATGGCCTGAAAACGCTGACACTCATTTTACTAAAAGCTTTAATGCGCATCAATGAAGAACTCGACTGTCAAAAGAAAGTGGCGGAAGCCTTGCGCATACAATGGTAATTCTAAAAAAAACGGCACCGTTAAAGGACACAGCTTGAAGCCTTTTGATTTAAGACAACAACTTCTAGTTTTCTTTTCGTTAACCTTTATTAACTATAATAATTAGTTTTGTAACTAAAAAATATAGTTCTTTGCGGCGTGGACTAAAAAAAATAGTTTGCGCCGACATTTTTTGTAGTTTGATTTGAAGAATTCTTCTCATCATGCTCCTGCAAGACTAAAGATATATATTTAAACATCTCTTAATATTATGAAAAATCTGACAAAACGCGAAGAGGAGCTAATGCAGCTCTTTTGGGAGAAAGGTCCGTTGTTTGTTAAGGAAATCATTGCTTTGCTTGATGAGCCTAAACCTCACTTCAATACAATATCCACCATTGTGCGTGGATTGGAGGCAAAAGGCTATGTTGCGCATGAGGCGTTCGGCAATACTCACCGTTACTATGCGGCTGTGAGTGAGAGTGACTATGGCAAGCTCACTCTTGGCAACGTGGTTAGCCGCTACTTCGGCAGTTCTTACTTGAATGCCGTTTCATCACTTGTCAAGGAGGAGAAAATCTCTCTCGATGAGTTGAAGGAGCTTATTGAACTTGTTGAAAAACAGAAATGACAGCATCTATGGGCGCTTTACTTGTTTATCTGATAAAATCGTCGCTGCTGCTGGCTGTGCTGGTTTCACTTTTTATGCTCTTCATGAGCCGTGAGACCTTTCACAAGCTCAACCGCTACCTGCTGTTGATGATTGTAGGGGTATCGCTTGTCCTGCCTTTTGTAAATGTGGGTGTAGACACTCCTTTGCAGGGATTCTTTGAGTTTGTTGAAAATGGTGGCGAGAAAACATCCGAAGTCTTTTTAATGCCGTATGATGATGCGTCTGATGCGAATCTGCTTTTTGACGACGTACTCTCACAGCATCAGTCTGTTTTGTTCGAAACTCTGCCTGCAGGGGAACATACTGCTGTGCATGAGGAGGGTAGTGCGGCTCCGCTATGGCAGGTTATCGTGCTGGCAATATATGGCTTAGGGATGTTGTCGCTTTTGATAAGGCTGGTTATAGTGTATGTGCAGGTGGTACGTCTTGTTGTGAAAGGCAAGGCTGTTGCGCAGGCCGGCTACGGGTTGGATGGCATCAGCCTGCGCGTGCATGGCGGTAAGGAGAAACCTTTCAGCTGGTTCCGTTGGGTTGTTGTGAGTGAAGATGACCTTTGTGACGGGGCACGTGAGATTCTCACTCACGAAGCGGCACATGTAAAGGCCGGGCATTCATGGGACATTATGCTTGCCGATGCGGTGATAATAATGCAGTGGTTCAATCCGCTTGCGTGGATAATGAAGAATACTCTAAAGGATATACACGAGTTTGAGGCCGATGAGGCTGTAATCGCCTCGGGCGTGAATGCAAAGCAATATCAGTTATTAATTATAAAAAAAGCCGTTGGCGCAAGGCTCTACTCTATTGCCAACAGCTTTAATCACAGTTTAACCAAAAAACGTATCACTATGATGTGCAAAGAAAAATCAAACAAGTGGAGATGTGCAAAGGCTTTGTACGTACTCCCGGTAGTCGCAATTGCAGCGTTGTCATTCTCGACTGTTGAAACTGCAAATGCGACAGTGAGTGAAACACTTCCCAAAGGTAATGAAATTGTTGCTGACAATGAAGGGGAACTGGTAGAAAATTATCTCGCCAATGATGATGAGAAAGTATTTCAGGTGTGTGAGAACGCGCCGGAGTTCCCCGGTGGCGCCGAGGCCATGATGAAGTTCATTGCCGAGAACATCAAGTATCCTGCCGCAGCAAAGGATGCAGGCAAGGAGGGACGTGCCTTCGTCAAGTTCATTGTAAAGAAGGATGGCTCGATAACCGATGCCGGAATCATGAAGTCCTCGGGCGATGAGTCGCTTGATGCCGAGGCTGTGCGTGTGGTTTCATCAATGCCGAAATGGAAACCGGGTATGCAGGGCGGCAAGGCTGTGAATGTACAGTTTACGCTTCCTGTTGTCTTTAAATTGAATGCAGAACGTGATTCTCTAGTTGAACTCAAAGGAGGTGGCGTGGCAGTACATACCCCTGTGAATGCGGCGGTTGTGGTTGACGGTGTCCTGCTTGAAGGCGAACTGGCCGATATTGATTCCAAGGACATTGAAAGTGTTACCGTGGTGAAATATGACGCCCTGACAGCCGAGGATGTCAAGAAGTACAAGGCTGAGGGAAAGGATGGCGTGATTTTCATTGCTTTAAAGAAACAGGTTAATGGTAAAGTTAACTTCACGGAACGTGATATAACGACAGGCGAGTACGGTGATATTCTGCCTAAATGCGAATCAATGCCAATATTCCCCGGCGGCGATCACGAGTTGATGAAGTGGCTGAGCATTAATATCAAATACCCCAAGGCTGCCCGTGATATCAACGCTCAGGGCAAAATTTATGTCACATTTGTAGTTAAGGCCGACGGTTCCATTGCTGATGTCAAAGCCATTAGTTCAGAATACAGTTCGAATAATGCCAAAGTTTCGGATGCCATGAATCTTGAAGCTCATCTTCTGCGTTGCCAGGCTTCGCTTAATATGCAGGAACATGAATTGAGGGTTGTTGAGGAAGATATTGCAAAATGGGAAAGAGAGAGCAAGGTTCTCAAGGAGGATGGCGTTGCAGAAGTGATTCTTGAGCGACGTCGTGAAGAACTTGAGAAAGCAAAGGCATATGTGGAAGAGAGCAAGAAACGAATAGCCTATGCAAGAAGCGAAGTTGAAAACGCACATCAGCGATTGGCCGATGCCAAGAGTGAGCTTGGCGAGGTAGTGGTAACAGCATACAAGAACTCAAACGGTGAGTCTATTACAGGTGATGAACTGCTGGAACTTGAGAAAGCTGCACTTGTTTCGCTTTGTGATGAGGCAGAACGTGTAGTCAGGGCAATGCCAAAATGGAAACCCGGAATGCAAGGCGGTAAGGCTGTAAATGTACAGTATACATTGCCTATCAACTTCCGTTTGAAGTAAATAACATGAATTCCGATATAACAGATTCTATTGGAAATACGCGTGTTTGTCATTCTGAACTTTTTGTGAGAGGACTCTTGTTTCGCGACATTTTGTGATTTTTTCGGGCAGGTCCTCAACAATACGTCCTGTCGCTACGCTTTGTCGGGATGAGTGATTAGCGGTTTGGTTTAGCTTATATAGAACTCACGTCAAGCTGGTGACATCTGTTTGGGCGGGGAGTGCTCTATTCACCCGATTGAGTCAGAGAAAAAGGTTCGGGCAGAGAGACCGGTCGGCCCATGTTTGACTTTTAACAATATTTATTGTAACAAAATCGCCAATTCCTCGTCTATAAAGTGAATGAACGTAGAAAATAAAAAAAAACAGCTGGTTTGGTGGTTCTTCCAGCTGCTGGGATATGTCACTTATTGATGTTGTATTACCCTTGTCATGGCAGGTGTATTAAACGTAGATACAAAATTATTAACAGCATTGATTCTGTGGCATATCCTTTTTTTGATATAACGCGAGACGGTCACATGACCGCCTCGCGTTATATAATTGATATATCAGCAACTCATTGCTCCGCAGCAGTTGATGACCTGTCCGCTGACGTATGCCGACATGTCGCTGGCGAGGAAAAGTGCCACATTCGCAACATCCTCGGGGGTGCCGGCACGGCGCAGAGGAATTGTCTTCGCCCACTCGGCACGCATCTCTTCGGGTATGGCGCTTGTCATGTCGGTAACGATGAATCCCGGTGCAATGCAGTTTGCTCTGATACCGCGTGGACCCATCTCCTTTGCTATGGATTTCGCAAGACCTATGAGGCCTGCCTTTGATGCCGAGTAGTTGCATTGTCCGGCATTACCGTTCTCACCTACAACCGATGACATGTTGATGATGCTGCCAGTACGCTGTTTTGCCATTATGGGCACAACGGCACGGGTGAAATTGAAGGCCGATTTCAGGTTGGTAGTGATTACCGCATCCCACTGCTCCTCGGTCATGCGCAGTATAAGTCCGTCCTTTGTTATGCCGGCGTTGTTCACAAGTACGTCAATGCGTCCAAAGTCGGCAGCAACCTCCTTTACAACGGCGTCGGTAGCTGCAAAGTCGGCTGCATCGGCAGCATAGCCCTTGCACTTTACGCCAAGTGCCTCAATCTCCTTTATGAGTTCCTCGGCGTTGCTGTTTATCTGGCGGTATGTGAATGCCACGTTAGCACCGGCCTCGGCGAACTTTACTGCTATGGCGCGGCCTATTCCTCGTGTAGCTCCTGTAACAAGAGCTGTCTTTCCTTCAAGTAGTTTCATGGTATATATGTTTTAATTGTTTTGCTTTTTGCGAAGATAGTTCTTTGCAACGGATTATCGGCAAATTTTATCGGCAAAGTGTCTGAAATTAAGTTAAACCATATACTTGAAAATACTGAATTAACTAATTTTAAGTATTTTTTAATCCTTTGGTTTTTAGGGTCTTGGATGTGTGTATATTGTTGATATATAGTAGCATAGCTGTTTGATGATTCGTCTTTTTTGTTTAATTTTACATAGATAAAGAGGTAAAGATGTGCTTTAAGACTTCTTTCCCCCGATATATTAATCAATGATAAAAAACTGTTATGAACAAAATTTATTCGGAACCTATTGCAAAGGCTGAATCTTTGGCAAAAGGTATTAAGCAGCAGGCCGATGTGCTTGCAAAGAAGGGTATTGTTGTAGATGCCGACAAATTGTTGGATGCTTGCCGCGCTCTTGAGGCTGCCGGTTCTGCGCAGGATGCAGCAGAGGCTAAACTGAAGGATGCACGCGAGAGGGCGCACAATGGCCTGGAGGCTCTTAAAGAGTTGCTCATTGTCTCAAAAACACCTATAAAACAGAATTTCCCGCCCGATGTGTGGTTCTTGTTCGGCTTGCAGGACAAGAAGTGAGAGTACTTTACTACAAACAAAAATGCGATGGGGTAGTGCCCATCGCATTTTTGTTTGTAGTTTTATAATTTAAGTGAATTAGTTTGCTGCAGTAACGCTTGTTGCCATAGTGTTTACAAACTCGCTTTTGCTGACACCGATTACATAACCCTTTACTGTAATCTTCTGCCCATCAAGGCTTGCATCTACAAATCCGTCTGCAGGGTATGAAATGCTGCCTTTTGCTTTGTTTGCACCTTCAACTGTAACATTGTAATAATTACCGCTGATGTTGAGTGTGCCTGTGTATTCAACGTATTTGATAGATGGTGAGTTAAGGTATGCGTCCATGTCAGCACCTGTCCATGCTGTTGCAGAACCTTCGTTTACAGTTGCTGTGCCGGTCTTTGTTACAGTAGCTGTATTGCCGAACTGCAAAAGTCCTGCATACATTGATGTTGTTCCTTCAACAGTGACAACATCTCCCTTTGTATAACCTTTGTCTGCACCAAGGTAAACAAGAATTGAAGCTGTGCCATCGTTGACAATGAAACCTCTTGTATATGTAGCAATTACAGTACCTTCAACTTTTGCGTTGCCTGCACCTGCTGCAAGAACATCAGCAATACTGCTTGTCTCAGCAGGAGTCTCAGGCTCGTCGTTGCCCTCGTCACCACCGTTGTCGCCACCGCCTACTGAACCGTCGTTGGTAGTCAGTGTAACATCGTCAACAAGGAAAGAAGCGCCGTTGCCGGCCTTGTTGTTCATTACGACAAATGCGACCTCTGTCTGCTCTGTTAGTGTGAACTCGTAGACTCTTGGAGCCCACTCTTCTGTTACTGCAGAAGCCGCAGCTGTCTCGTATTTG
This sequence comes from Bacteroidaceae bacterium, assembly GCA_045634085.1. Taxonomy (GTDB): domain Bacteria; phylum Bacteroidota; class Bacteroidia; order Bacteroidales; family Bacteroidaceae; genus HGM04593. Next base: position 20,513 of record JAZQZM010000047.1, on the reverse strand, counting down.
TATGTGCCGGCAACACCGTCTGTCACAGGTACGTAGCCCAAGCGGCAGTGACCTGCTTCGACACCATTAGATTTTACGTATACGCAGAATGTGTATGTACCGGCTGCAAGAACATAAGTCTTTGTTGCAAGACGCACGTTCTTACTTTTATTGCCTGCTACAGCGATAGAGTAGTTGCCTGTGCGTGCGTCAGTGCTCTGCGAAATATCCGCATTGTGCCAAGAACCGCCTCCTATTCCAACAGGAGTATTTCCGTTCCAATCCTCGAAACTGCCGTTTGCGAGCAGGTTCTCACCGCTCGGAACTACCGGTGTATCGGGAGTCTCAGGCTCTTCGCCACCCTCAGGGTTGCTGCCGGTAGCTGCACCATGTGCCACTACGAAGTTCTTTACCTCCCATGTGCCTGCCTTGGTTGTGGCTGTGTAACGGAGTGCGAATGTAACTGCGTTCTTGCCAAGGAATTCTGCGGGAACAGCAGTGTTTGCCTTGTAGAATGTGTTCCAGTCGGCACCCTCAACGGCACCGTAAGGAATGTTTGTCCAGTCTGCTGTAGCAACGTCACCTGTGAAGTTCTGGCTGATGAGCAACTGGTGGTTGTCAGCAACCTTGCCGCTCTCGGCATAACGGATGATATACTCGAATGCGATGTATGCCTCTGTCTCGTTTGTGAGGTCGATTGTAGGTGAAACAAGCCAGCTTGTAGCCTCTTTGTTTGCGTCTGCCTTGCCGTCACCGTCTGTGTCAACATATGAAGTTGCCTTTGCTGTGCTGTAGTCTATAATCCAAGGATAGTTGCCAACGGTCTGCTGTGTTGTGAATGCACCGAAGCTTGTTGCGAATGTCTCGCTGATGTATGCACCCTCGGGAGTCTCGGGCTCTTCGGGAGTAACACCCTCAATCTCGTATTTTGATACTGTCTTCAAACCGGGAACACCGAAATACTTCTCAAGGCTGCCGGTGAGAGTTACCTGCTTCTTGTAGTTGCCTGCATTGTCAACAAGGTTCAATGCGTTGCGCACAGCGCCGCTTGGCAACTGTACAGGCATACAGTTGTTGTAGTCTGTCTCATCGGCATTGTCGGCAATGAGGATGTTTGTCTTTGACTCTGCTGTTCCGCTGAAACGGCAACCTTCGGCATAAACCTGACCATCAACGGTACCCACGATATATCCCTTAACAACAGCCGGTTTAGCAACGCCTGTGAATGCTGCCAAAGCCTCGGCAACAGTGTACTCCTGTGCCTCCTCCGGCTCTTCAGGTTCTGCTGCTGTGCCGTGTGCTACCTTGAAGTTCTTTACCTCCCATGTACTTGCCTTTGTTGTGGCTGTATAACGGAGTGCGAAAACGACACCGCTCTTGCCGAGGAACTCAGCAGGAACTGCAACGTTTGCCTTGTAGAATGTAACCCAGTCGGCACCTTCTACTGCACCGTAAGGAAGGTCGGTCCATGTTGCTGCAGCAGGGTCACCGGTGTAGTCGGCGCTGATGAGCAACTGGTGGTTGGCTGCAACCTTGCCGCTCTCTGAGTAGCGGATTATGTACTCGAATGCAGCATATGCCTCAGTTTCCTCAGTGAAGTCTACCGGAGCAGATATAAGCCAGCTTGTAGCCGCTTTGTTTGTACCGTCGACATAAGATGTTGCCTTTGCAGTCTTGTAGTCGATAATCCATGGAGTCTCGCCTACAGTCTCGATTGGAGTAAATACACCGAAGTCCGATGCAAATGTCTCATTGATGTAAACACCCTCTTCTGTTGTTCCGCCGTTTCCACCGTTTACAGGGAAATCGTATGGTGAGTCGGGTGTGTCTGTACACGCTGTGAACGCGAACAGAGTCATCGCTGCCAAAAATAAATTCTTGAGTTTCATGATTGTTATTTTTTTGATTGTTGTTGTTTCTCTTTATTCGGCAATCTGTTCGATGTCGCTTGTAGAACTGATTACAAACTGCCAGTAATCCTTGAAGCGTGTGAGCACACCGTTTATGTTGAGTTTGCCGTCGGGCATCACCTCGTTGGCGAAGTCGGCATATGTGCTCATTCGCAGTACGATGTTTGTCTTGCCCATCTTTATGTGGCGCTCTACAACGTTGTTGTACTGCAGTTCCTCGGGTGCCCAAGTGGCAGTGCCATCGGCCTCGGTAATCTCCACGCCTTCAAGACGTACGAACTTGGCAAGATTCTCCTTGTTCTCGTTTGTAAAGAATGATTCGTCAATTACCTCAGGGGTCATCTCTGGCTGTGTTTTGTCGGGTGCACCGATAAGGCGTACATGTTTGGGGAAGACACTCTTGCCCATACGGCCGATGCTGCCCTCATAAAGACCGCCTACCTGTGCCATGTATCCGTAACCACCTACATGAAGGCCCTTGCAGTCGATGCGTACACGCTGGCCTATCGGCAGGGTAGCGTAGAGGCCTACATCGTTTACACCTATTATTATAGCACCGGTCTCATCGTTGATGATGAACTGCTTGTAAACGTTGCCAGTCTCGTCGTTGGCAACCACAACACCTTCTATGATGGTCTCGTCGGTCACCTCCTTGGCACCGTTTGCCGAAATTGTTGACTTGTATTCTGCTTTCAGTCCGGCGATAGTGGTGTTTGCCTCGCCAATCTCGTTGTTGCCGAACGGCGGCTCCTTGAAATCGGGCTCATCAAAGTCGTTCATGCACGATGTCATTGTAAAGAGTGACAGTGCAAGTATTGATAGATATTTTATTGCTTTCATATTCGTTTTCTCCTTTCTTCTTTAGAAACGTAATCCAATGTTCAGGTATGCGTTGAATGCGTTGGCATAGTAGAGGAATGGGTTCTTCGAGAACTTGTATGTACGCGCCTCGCCGTCGGCGTAGCTGTCGCCACGGTTCTGCTCATATCCGCCTGTAATCATCTTCTGGTTGTTGAGGATATTGTTGAGGCTGAGGTTGATGTTCAGCTTCTTGCCTCTTTTCAGGCTTATGCTCTTGCCTATTGAAGCATCTACCATAAAACCGCCCTTACCTTTGTACTGTGAAGGGATATCGATAATCTCCTTGCCTGTCGTTGCATCGATGACAGGCTCGCCTACAACACCCTCAAGACGTGCATACTTTGATGCGTCGATGTAGATGTTGTCGTAGTAGTTCACGTTGGCACTCAAGTACCAGCCATTGACGTTGTAGTCTACACCAAGGCTAAGCGCTGTGAGTGGAGTACCGTCTACCTTCACACCGTTCATGTATACCTTATTGTTCTTTACCACCTTCTCGTTCTCGCTGATGAGGAATCCCTTGGCATCGTCGGTATACTCGGCGTTACCCACTGAGGCTACAGCGTTGAATGAGAGTGCCGATGTTACGTTGTACACGACTGCAGCCTCAACGCCGTAGTGTACCTTGTTCACGCCTGTCATGGTGAGGTATGTGAACTGTGACTCCAGGTCGTTGTAGAATGCACTCTGCTCAACAAGGTCGTTGAGTACAGTGTAGTAACCGGTTACTTTGGCTGTTACAGGGCCTGCATTCAGACGGTACGATGCCTCGGCGCTGAAGATGTTCTCATTCTCGAGTCCTTGTACAAAGTCGTTGCGCATACGTGGTGCAATGAATGAGTTGTAGGCAATAGGAGCACGGTTCTCATAGCCTGCACCCAATGACAATGTGTTGTATGCGTTGAATGTCAATACCATGCCCAGTTTTGCACCGCCGCCCAAGAACTTGGCTGTGCCGCTGCTGCCCTTTGAAAATTCCATTGCACGGCCGTTGCGCATGTGACCGTAGCGCTCCATGGTTGTTCCCTCAATGTTTGCGCCTGCAAAAAGGTGGAAAATGCCCTTGTTGAACTGGTGCTGGTAGAAGAGGTTCGCCTTGTTCACGTAGAGGTCATAGTCGTAACCGAATACATCGTCCTCCTTAATCTGGCGGTTGGGGTTGTCTACGTCGTTCTGTACGTAGTCGCTGTTAGGACCGAAGTCGCCGACTGAGAACTTGTCTATGTCGGTGTACTTCTCGGCACCCATAAGGTCACTCATGGTCTTGTAGTGCATACCCTTGGTAGTTCCAAGGTTGACTCCTACGGTACCTGTGTTGTAGCGGTTGTACTCGATGTTCAATACCGAACCGAGGTTCAATGCAAGTTGGTCATTGTGGCGACGCTCTACATAGTAGAGGCACTCACCGCCTACAGCATTGGCCTGCTGGTTGGCAAAGTACATGTAGTCCCAGTTGAGCTGGCGGTTGGCCTTGCTTGCCTTCCAGTTGTCGTAGCGTGCCATGTAGTCGGCAAGTTCGTCATCGGTCGGGGTGTAGTTGATGTCCCATACGTCATATGCTGCACTCGGCAGGTTCTGATAGTAGTTGGGACGTGGGTCGGCTGCGTTGCCGTTCCAGCCGAGGGCTGTTGTGCTGTACATTGAGTACTTTCCGAACAGTGATGTTGTCAACTGCATCTTGTCGTTTATCTTGTAGTCCCATGTGACGAGTGCCGATGGCTCGAATGAGTTCACTACGCGGGCATTGCGCTTCTCGCCGTTCTGGTAACCCCAGTTAGGGTTGTAGTAGTGGCTACCTGCCAGCCAGTAGGCCTCCTCGGTAGCAGCGCCCTGCTGGGCACGTTCGGTAGGTGAGCCCCATGTCGCGAATGAGATGCTGTGCTTGTCGTTTATCTTCTTCTCGGCAGCAAGGAAGTATGCGAAAGAGTTGTAGAATGTACCCTCGATTACACCCTCGTTTGCCCAGCGGTACGATGCAGATGTTGTAACTGCCCATCCGTTCTGCATGAGACCTGTTGAACCTGTGTACATAAGACGGGCGAGGTAGTTGCGGTTACAGCCCACGAGTGACATCTTGTTGCCGGCTGCATACTGGCTTGCGTGCATGTTGATGTTGCTTGCGCCACCGATTGAACCTACGCCAAAACGGTTGTGTTCGAGGTATGTGGCGCCTTCCTTGTTGCGGGTGGCATCGTTGAGACCTCCGATCATTCCGTAGCTGAACTGTCCTCTTTCGGCATCGTTGAGGAGTACGCCGTTGGCGTACACGTTGTTGTACATTGACTCATACGCACGTACTCGGAAACGCATGGGACTGAACAGGTAACCTACCTCGGAGAGGAAGTAGTCATCGTTCGATGAAATCATCGCTGTTGTTCCTGCGTAATCGTCATCGTCACCAAGCTGGCCTTCGGAGAAGGTGTACGACTCGTTGTTGTCGTCGCTGATAGTGATGACGTGGTCCAATGCATCGGCTTCCTTGAGAAGAACCGTGTCGGCGTAGAGCTGGCGAGCAGGCGGCTGTTTTATTTTGCTGCCCATTGCATGCTTCTGTTCCTGCGCATTAGCGCCTGTCATGCAGGCGATGCATAGCAGCAGGAGTGCTGCGAACTTTGAAAATCTTGTCATAATGGTTTATAATGTGTTGATACTTAATTGTTGCGTATTCTGCCACAGGTATACACTGCGGTCAATATATAATCCAATTGACAAAGGTAAAAAAAAGTATAAGAATGTAAAATGTTTATAAAGTTTTTTTGGCCGGGGGATATAATGCATTAGAGCCGGCAATTCTGCCGGCTCTAATGCGTATGTTGCAGTTTCTTTTTTATCAGTTGTTCTCGGGACGGAGCTTGCGTACAACAGCACCTGCCTGCCACATCTCGGTCTCGCGCATCTCACGCAACTCCTCCTCGAGCTTCTGACGATAGTCGGGCTGTGAGTTGGTGTCGATACTGCGCTGTGCCTCGTTACCGCATGCAACCTCGGCATAGAGGTCTTGGAATACTGGCATTGTAGCGTCGCGGAACTTCTTCCACCAGTCAAGCGCACCGCGCTGTGCTGTAGTAGAGCAGTTTGCATACATCCAGTCCATACCGTTCTCTGCAATCAACGGCATGAGGCTCTGTGAAAGCTCCTCGACTGTCTCGTTGAATGCCTCTGAAGGTGTGTGACCGTTCTGGCGCAGAACCTCATACTGTGCAGCGAAGATACCCTGGATTGCACCCATGAGAGTACCGCGTTCACCTGTAAGGTCAGAATATACCTCACGCTTGAATGTGGTCTCGAACAGGTAGCCTGAACCTACACCGATGCCGAGTGCGATTACGCGGTCCCAAGCGCGGCCTGTAGCATCCTGGAAAATTGCGTAGCTTGAGTTCAAACCGCGGCCCTGGAGGAACATGCGGCGGAGTGATGTACCTGAGCCCTTGGGAGCAACGAGGATTACATCGACATCAGCGGGGGGTACAATGCCTGTACGTTCCTTATAAGTGATACCGAAACCGTGGGAGAAGTAGAGTGCCTTGCCCGGTGTGAGGTGCTTCTTCACTGTCGGCCATACTGAAATCTGTCCGGCGTCAGAGAGCAGGTACTCAATGATTGTTGCCTTCTCGCAAGCCTCTTCAATGTCGAAAAGGTTCTCGCCCGGTACCCAACCATCGGCAATAGCCTTCTCCCAGCTCTTTGAGTTCTGGCGCTGGCCTACGATTACATTGAAACCGTTGTCGCGCAGGTTGAGTGACTGGCCGGGGCCCTGTACTCCATAACCGATAACTGCGATAGTTTCATCCTTCAATGTCTCCAATGCGTTTGCCAATGGATACTCCTCACGTGTTACGACGTTCTCTGTAACGCCACCAAAATTCATCTGTGCCATAGTCTTTATTTTTTATTTATTGTTTTCCTGTTGAAAAAGCATACGGGTGTGTCCCTTCAGCTTCCGTTGCGAAAGTAATAGTAAAAATGATAAAAACAAAGAGGTAATGCGATTTTTTGTGTAAAAATGATTGTGGTTATTGGATATGGGCGAATTTTTGATAGTTAAAATGCTTATTTGTTGGTCAAATAACAGAATTTATAGTGCTTTGCATGTTCGGTGTTGACTGCGGTTGCGTCCGTGGCATTGCCGATAGTTGCTGATTTATGCGGATTTCGGATTATTTGATGAATATGTGCGGTGGAAAAATAAAATTTACTAATTTTACACGCAGTAATTTCACGAACACAAACATAAATATATATAATAATGAAAAAGAACAGTTGCTTGCTTGCTGTGCTGATGCTTTTTGCCGCAGTATTCACGGCGTCGGCTCAGGAGAAGAAGTATGAGGTCTACAGTGTCGGGTTCTACAACCTCGAGAATCTTTTCGATACTATCCATGACCAGGGTAAGAATGACTATGAGTTCCTCCCCGACGGTACAAATAAGTGGGGTACACTCAAATATACCAACAAACTTAAGAACATGGCAACAGTGCTCAACGAAATGGGTACTGATGTTGTTCCTGTGGGTATGGCTGCAGTGGGTGTGTCGGAGATTGAGAACAGTCGTGTGCTTGCCGACCTTGTGAAACACGAGGTGCTTGCTCCGCGCGGTTGGGATTTCGTCCACATTGAGGGACCGGACAAACGAGGTGTGGACTGTGCGCTGTTGTATAATCCCAAACTGTTTAAACCAGTTGCAGCAAAGCTTGCTCCTTATACTACCGAAGACAATGACACTACATACAAGACCCGTGGCTTCCTTATTGTAAGCGGAGATATGGGCGGTGAAAATGTGCATATTATAGTGAATCACTGGCCTTCGCGCTATGCAAAGTCTCCTGCCCGTGAACGTGCGGGATTCCTGGTGCGTCAGTTGAAAGACTCCATAATGAACGCACAACCGCAGACTAAAGTGCTTATAATGGGTGATATGAACGATGACCCCGATGACAAGAGTATGAAGAAGAGTCTTGGTGCGGTGCGTGAGAAGGATGAGGTGAAGAATGCTGCCGACCTCTACAACCCTTGGTGGAACATCCTGCGCAAGAAGGGGCATGGAACACTAAAGTACAAGGGGAAATGGAATCTTTTTGACCAGATTGTCATGACCGGTAACCTGCTTGGCGGTGACCGTTCTACTCTTAAACTATACAAGACCGAGATATTCTCACGTAATTACATGTTCCAGCAGGAAGGACGTTATAAAGGCAACACATTGCGCACTCATGCGGGTGGTGTGTGGCTCAATGGATACAGCGATCACTTGCCGGTGATTGTGTATCTAGTAAAAGAAGCAAAATAGTCGGCTTGTCATAACACGCAATCTGCTGTGTTGCATTGGATTTTAAAGCTCAGTCGAGTACGTGAAGTACACTCCTTTCGCTTTAAATCCATGCGCCTTGCATCTCACGTATTCTGACAAGCCTTATGTCGGTTTGTTGTGTAACACGCAATCTGCTGTGTTGCATTGGATAAAGCAAAAAACGATGGTGCAAACCATCGTTTTTTGCTTTTTATATATTGAGTCTGCTTTCAATCATTTCCCAGTCCACAATCTCCCAGAGCTTTTTCACGTGCTCGGCGCGGCGGTTCTGGTAATCGAGGTAATAGGCGTGCTCCCACACGTCAATTCCGTAGAGTGGTGTCATGCGGTGGCGTATCGGGGTGTCGCCGTTGTGACAGTTCAGAATAATCAGTTTCCCGTTCTCTTCCTGTGCAAGCCATACCCAACCGCTGCCGAACAGTGATGCAGCGGCATCTTCCATCTTCTTCTTGAATGTCTCGAAATTTCCGAAATCGAATTGGATGAACTCCCTGAGGTTGTGTCCCGGAAGGTTCTTGCCAGGTGGGTTGGGGGTGAACTGCTCGAAGTAGAGTGAGTGGTTCAGTACCTGCCCTGCATTGTTCAACAGTGGGCCAGGAGGTGCCTGGGAGATAATCTCGCGTAGCGTCATTCCTTCGAAATCAGTGCCGGCCACGAACCTGTTCAGGTTGTCGACATATGTCTGCAAGTGCTTGCCGTAGTGCAGTTCTACGGTTGCTTGGCTTATGACCGGTGCCAGTGAGCCTGTGGGGTAGATGAGTACGGGCATGCGGTAGTCCGTGTGGGTGCTTTTTGTCAAATCACTCATGATTCATTGGTTTATAATGGTTATACTTTGTAAACAAGGTTTGCTGCGTGATGTTCGGAAATATGGCGGATTTTGCATATCTTCGCAGAAATATTTGACGAGTACGGTTACGATGATAAACTACGAAGAAGAACTTAATGGAGTGCAGCTTGATGCGGTGTGTTATCTTGACGGGCCGTCGCTGGTGATTGCCGGTGCCGGTTCGGGAAAGACACGTGTGCTCACGTACAAGATTGCTTATCTGCTTGAACATGGTTACGAGCCTTGGTCAATCCTTGCGCTTACCTTTACAAATAAGGCTGCCGGGGAGATGAAGGAACGTATTGCCGCATGTGTGGGTGAGAGGGCTGCATCTATGTTATGGATGGGTACCTTCCACTCGGTGTTTTCAAAGATTCTTCGTCGCGAGGCTCATCACATAGGTTATGACCCGCAGTTTACCATATACGACCAGACCGATTCGCGCAGTCTTGTAAAGAGCATCATCAAAGAGATGCAGCTCGATGAGAAGGTGTACAAACCCAATGCCGTTGCCGAACGCATTTCGTCGGCAAAGAGTGCCCTCATATCTCCAAGCGACTACGAGAACGATCAAGGACTCCGACGTGATGACCTGCATGCAAGGATTCCCTCGACATACGAGATATATAAAAGGTATGCCGAGAGGTGTCGTCTTGCCAATGCAATGGATTTCGATGACCTGCTTGTGAATACTTACAGGCTTTTCAGTGATATGCCCGAGGTGCTTGAACGCTATGTAGAACGTTTCCGTTATGTGCTTGTCGATGAGTTTCAGGATACCAACTATGTACAGGGCTGCATTGTGTGGCAACTTACGCAGGCGCGCAAGGCTATCTGCGTGGTTGGCGATGATGCGCAGAGCATCTATTCGTTCCGTGGTGCCAACATAGGAAATATATTGGGCTTTACCGAACGTTACGGTGGAGCAAAGATATTCAAGCTGGAGCAGAACTACCGTTCAACAAAGATGATAGTGAATGCTGCCAACAGCCTCATTGCAAGGAATCAGGAGCAGATAAAGAAAACCGTCTTCTCGGACCGTGGTGAGGGTGAGCCGCTTGCTCTCTATTCGGCATATTCCGATTTTGAGGAGGGTGAGATTGTGGCGAACAAGATTTCGGAACTGCGCCGTCGCGAGGGGCTCGACTTCAAGGATTTTGCAATCCTTTACCGCACCAATGCGCAGTCGCGTGTGTTTGAGGAGGCTTTCCGTAAACGTTCCTACCCTTATCGTATCTATGGCGGTCTTTCGTTCTACCAACGCAAGGAGATAAAGGATGTCATTGCGTATTTCCGTCTTATTTGCAACCCTAACGACGAGGAGGCTTTCAAGCGAATAATAAACTTCCCGGCGCGTGGTATCGGTGACAAGACCCTGCAGAAGGTCAATGAGGCGGCAATTGAACGTGAGACGAGTTTCTGGAGTGTGATTGCCGACCCCATGCAGCAACCGTTGGATGTTTCAAAGGGTACTTTTACAAAATTGCAGCTCTTTGCAGCCATGATAGAACGCTTTGCCGGTTATGCCCAAAGCAAGAATGCCATTGATACGGCACGTCTGGTGCTGCAGGAAAGCGGGTTGCTCATGGAATACAATAGCGACAGCAGTGTTGAGGGCAAGGCGCGTCAGGAGAATGTGCAGGAACTCATGAGTGGCATCGCCGATTTTGTAGACGTGCGTCGTGAAGAGGGGCGCGCAGATGACAGGCTTGCCGACTTCCTCTCCGAGGTCGCGCTTATAACCGATCTCGATTCCAAGGATGAGGATGACGGCAATCATGTGACGCTGATGACAATACACTCGGCAAAGGGACTTGAATTCCCTACGGTGTTCATAGTGGGGCTTGAGGAGGACCTTTTCCCCAACCAGTGTGCGCAGAACTCGTTGCGCGAGATGGAGGAGGAACGCCGTCTGTTCTATGTGGCTATAACACGCGCCAAGGACCATTGTGTGCTTTCGTTTGCCAAGAGTCGATACAAGTACGGCCAGTTCAATTTCTGTGAGCCGAGCCGTTTTATAAAGGAGATAGATTCACGCTATGTGGCAATGCAGGGTGGGGTGCAGCAGCGTCCCCAGCAGCAGGCTTCGTGGCGCAGTGGCGGACTGTTCGGCGGTACTAACAGGGCTGCGCAGCAGTCTGCTACGGGTGAACGCCGTCTATGGGATGGTAAGCAGGAGCAGCCGGCTTCGTACAGAGCCGGTTCACCGCAGAGTGGCGAGGCAACGCAGGGCAAGCGCGTGATAAGTGCATCGGCGTTCATGGAGAAACCGGCTAATCTGCGCCGCGTATCCGATGTTGAACGTGACTTCTATGCTCCCAAGAGCAATCATGCAGCTCTTTCGGTAGGTATGGTAGTGCAGCACGACCGCTTTGGAGTGGGTGAGGTGCAGTCGACCGAAGGCATGGGCGAGAATGCCAAGGCTACCATAAAATTCCAGAACGCAGGAGTGAAGACCCTGCTGCTTAAATTTGCAAAACTAAAAACTATAGGATAATGGACAAGGAGATGATTAATAAGGTACCTTCGCCATGTTATGTAATGGAGGAGGCATTGTTGCGTAGAAATCTTGCACTCATCAGCCGTGTGGCGAGTGAGTCCGGTGTAGAGATAATTCTTGCCTTCAAGGCATTTGCCTTGTGGAAGAGTTTCCCTATTTTTCGCGAGTATATAAACTCCGTTACTGCAAGTTCCATCCATGAGGCACGTCTTGCCTTTGAGGAGTTCGGCAGCAGGGCTCATGCTTTTTCGCCGGCTTATACTGCAGAGGAGTTTGGTGAGATGATGCGTTGCAGCAGCCACATATCATTCAATTCTCTTACACAATATGAACGTTTCTATCCGTTGACAAAGGGTGCGGAGCATGAGATTTCGTGCGGAATACGCATCAATCCGGAATATTCCGAGATTGAGACCGAACTCTACAACCCATGTGCTCCCGGCAGCCGTTTCGGTGTTACTGCCGACCTGTTGCCCGACGAGTTGCCTGCCGGCATTGAGGGATTCCATTGCCATTGCCATTGCGAGTCAAGTTCGTATGCGCTGGAGAATACGCTTGTACATATTGAGGAGAAATTCGGCAAGTGGTTGCCAAAGGTTAAGTGGCTTAATCTTGGTGGCGGTCATCTGATGACCCGCAAGGACTATGATGTAGAGCACCTTATTTCTCTTCTCAAAGGCTTACGCAACCGTTATCCAAACCTTCAGGTTATTCTTGAACCGGGTTCGGCGTTTGCTTGGCAGACAGGTTCGCTGGTATCAGAGGTTGTGGATATCGTGGAGAGCCGTGGCATACGCACAGCAATCCTGAACGTAAGTTTTACATGCCACATGCCCGATTGTCTTGAGATGCCTTATCAGCCTGTTGTCACAGGTGCCGAGTCTCTCGAGGCCGATGCTGTCAAAGGTGCCCCATTCGAGGAGAATATCTATCGTTTGGGTGGCAACAGCTGCTTGAGTGGTGACTACATGGGCAGTTGGAAGTTCCCACAACCGTTGAAGGTCGGTGATAGGGTGGTGTTTGAGGATATGATACACTATACTACCGTCAAGACCAATATGTTCAACGGTATATCGCATCCAAGTATCGCACTCCTGCACGAGAATGGCGAACTTGAGATGTACAAGGTCTTCAAGTACGAGGATTACAGGGACAGAATGTGCTAATCCGCTGCAGTTATGAGTACTCTTGAAAGGGCGATAGAGATTGCTGTTGAGGCACATCGCGGCCAGGTGGACAAGGCTGGTTGTGAATATGTCGAGCACCCATTGCGTGTCATGGCATCGGGCAGGACTCTTGAAGAGAAAATTGTTGGTGTGCTGCATGATGTTGTAGAGGATAGTGACTGGACATTCGCACGGCTTGAGGCCGAGGGCTTCTCGGCCGATGTGATTGATGCGCTGCGTTGTGTGACAAAGCTCTCGGACAGTGAACCGTATGACAAGTTCATTGCCCGTATAAAGAAAAACCCTTTGGCAGTGGCCGTTAAGTTGAATGACCTCGCTGACAACATGGATATCCGTCGCCTGCCTTATATATCGGAAAAGGATGTGAAGCGACTTAAAAAATATCTCAAGGCGTATAAGCAGTTGACGGGCGAGCCTTTGTATTCTGTCTATGCCTGCCAGCAGGAGTACCCCAATGCGTATATGCCGTGGACCGAGGCTGATGATTTGGAATTGCGTCGTTTATTGTGCAACGGCGCAACAATGGAAGAGCTTTCCGTGAATTTTCAGCGCAAACCCGGTGCAATTGTTTCAAGATTGAAGAAATTGGGGTTGAATGACAAGTAGGATAAGGTAAAGATTGTGATAAAACTGAAGAATGTAAATAAGGGTGTTAGTATTGGAGTTTGCCGTAAGGTGAACTCCTTTTTATTTTGATTCAGGTTGTGGATTTTAGATATCCTGCATTAGCACGAGGGGTGTAATGGAATGTTGGTACTATTTTCGACAGTCCCTTTTATCATTCATCAATATTCGTATATTCTTTTTGTAATCTTGCTTTCTTTACTTTTTGCTCAAAAAGTAAAGAAAAACTCTGCGCATAGGCGCTTTCTTGACGCAAAATGTAGTTGGCATTTTTTGAGAGGGTGGTACGGCTCTTGGATTTTGCAGGGAAGCGTGTGTCTCATTGCTTATGCCGGTCATATAGACTATATAAAAACAAAAAAGACAGCTTATCGCTGTCTTAACCGAAGAGCGGAAAACGAGGCTCGAACTCGCGACCCCAACCTTGGCAAGGTTGTGCTCTACCAACTGAGCTATTTCCGCATTGTAATTTGGAATTTGATTTTAGTTAATTGTGAAGGAGATGAGACTCGAACTCACACGACCCAACGGTCACTACCCCCTCAAAGTAGCGCGTCTACCAATTCCGCCACTCCTGCATAATTATGCAAAACAACTTGGTCGTGCCCAGAACAGGACTCGAACCTGCACGTCTCTCAACACTCGCACCTGAAACGAGCGCGTCTACCATTCCGCCACCTGGGCAATTACCTTTGAGCGGAAAACGAGGCTCGAACTCGCGACCCCAACCTTGGCAAGGTTGTGCTCTACCAACTGAGCTATTTCCGCGTTTAATTTACGCTTCGTTTTGCAAACTAAAATTCAAAATTTCAAAGAGAGCGGAAAACGAGGCTCGAACTCGCGACCCCAACCTTGGCAAGGTTGTGCTCTACCAACTGAGCTATTTCCGCATTATTTCAATTTGCTCTTCTGTATCACTTTCCCTTGCCAAGGTTGGAACCCTTGTTGTTTTGCGGCAAGGTTGTGCTCTACCAACTGAGCTATTTCCGCATTGCGTTTCGCTTAACGGGTGCAAAGGTAGTACTAATTTTTAAACATGCAAAACATTTTGAGTTTTTTTTGAGAGAAAAACGTGTTTTTTATGAAAATATGCCACGAAAATGCTTTTTACCTAAAAAAATGAGCTTGCTGACGCTAAAATCCTTTTTTTCTTATCTAAAAAATACGGACTGCATTGCGCAGTCCGTAAGAATCTTCATTTTGTTCCTTTTTTATTTTGCTCCTAGGGGCATTACTTTCAACCATGTCTCGCTTACCCAATTCTCTTCGCCACAGCTCAAGTTGTATTCCAGATAGAGTACGTTCGGGTTCTTTTCGTCAAACCTATAGCGCAACTGTGATATCGTGTTGTTCAGGTTCTTGTCGAGATAGTGGTTGTTTATGTATTCAAGATAGCTGTTGTCGCTGCCAAGGACTATGTCGCCTTCCTGGGTTATGAACGAAAGGGTGCTTGTCTGTGCCTCCTGATCCTCGTGCAACTTTACCGGGACGTTGATGCCTGCTATGACGTAGTATTTCTTGTCCCATGTGATTGTCTTGTAGATGTGCTTGCCTATGTATGCGACTCCGCCGTCGGGCATTGCTGCCTCTTCGACATACTGCCACACTCCCAAGAGTGGTTTAATCTTTAAATCCTCGTCATTCTGTTGCGCACTTGAAGAAGTTATGCCCAAAAACATAACGGCTAGTAGAAACATTATCTTTTTCATAGTTGTAGAGATTAAAAGATTATGTATTTAGTATGTCAGCCGAAATATACGAAAAAAACGGGAATGAAAACTGTTTTTAATTTTTTTTCATTCCGTACTGCTTTTTTATGGTTCAAGTGGGCTGTTTTTTACTATCTTCGCGTGCGAAATAAGCTATATTGTACTGTGAAATACCTGTTGATTATTTTGGGAAGCCTGTCGTTGGTGTTGGGTGTATCGGGGATATTCCTGCCGGTGCTTCCTACTACGCCGTTTCTTTTGCTGTCAGCAGCCCTGTACATGCGCAGTTCGGCAAGGCTGTACAATTGGCTGTTGTCACATAAGCATCTTGGTCCTTATATAAAGAACTTCAGGGAACACAAGGCTATCCCTCTCAAGGTTAAGATTGTGTCGGTGACTATGGTATGGCTCACGCTTCTCTATTGTGCCGCGTTCGTGGCGTGGGTGTGGTGGATGAGTGTGCTGTTTATTGCAATAGCCATAGGCGTGACTGTACACATACTGCACTACAGGACTTTGAAATAGTTCTTGTATGGTTTACGCAATATGTAGCCAGTGATGTGGCGTGATGCCGTAAAATGCTGCTTGCATAGGTCCTTATAGCAACTCCGCGATTTTCTCTAGCCATTGACGGTCGGTCTCATCGAATGTTGCAAGGAGCTCGCTGTCGATGTCAAGCACTGCCACGACTTCTCCTTCTTTGAACAAGGGGACCACAATCTCGCTTTTTGATGCGCTGCTGCATGCTATGTGTCCCGGGAACTTCTCCACGTCGGGAACAACCTGTGTGGTAGCTTCTTTCCATGCTGTACCGCATACTCCGCGCCCGTATGCAATGCGGCTGCAGGCAAGTGGGCCCTGGAACGGTCCCAGTACAAGTTCGCCGGCAATTACGCGGTAGAATCCTGTCCACCAGAACCCGAATGTGTGGTGTATCATTGCAGCTACATTAGCCATGTTGGCAATGCTGTCATTCTCGCTGTCTACAACTGATGCAATCTGTCTGTACAGCAGGGCGTATTTCTCATCTTTGCCACCTTGGGCAATGTGCAGTTCCTCGGCCATGGTTATTCTTTCTTGTATTC
Organism: Bacteroidaceae bacterium; assembly: GCA_045634085.1. GTDB lineage: Bacteria > Bacteroidota > Bacteroidia > Bacteroidales > Bacteroidaceae > HGM04593. The sequence goes on along the minus strand of JAZQZM010000047.1, from coordinate 4,521 downwards.
CTTTATCCAAAATCGGACATGTCTACTAGCTTGTTCATGATGGCGTATACCGTGAGTCCCGGAATACTGTTTATGCCAAGCTTCTGCGAGATGTTGCGGCGGTGTGATATGACGGTGTAGACCGATATGTTGAACTCGTCGGCAATCTCCTTGTTTGTGAGTCCCTTTGCAACGGCAGCAAGGATGTCGCGTTCGCGTCCCGAGAGTTCGTTGATGTCGCTCTTGGGCGCCTGTGCGTTCTCTTCCAGTGCGTTTTTCAGTTTCTGTGTTATTCTTGTGCTGTTGTCGTATATGCCTATGCACTCGTCATACTGGCGCAGTACACTCTCCTCGTAACTACTGTGTGTGAGTGCGACAATGGCTGCCTTGCCCGCCCCAAGGCATGAACGTATGTCCAGCCTGTCATTGTAGTCTATCACGGCAGGGTTCACTATTATGATGTCGGCATCTGTGCCCGCATTGTTGAAATATGCGATGTTGCTGAGCGTCTTTACCAGGGTAAACTCCGGGTTCCTGCCTATTATTGCGGCAATGCCTGCTGCAACAATCTCCGACGGCTCAATGAGCACAATCCTGTATTTCCCCTCCTTACTCATGGCTCTTCTCCAATTTTTCTACCAATGGTACAAGCAGACGGTCCTCAATAAGCGAGTGCTTGCGCAGGTCTTTCTCTACATTATATATATTAGCGAGCAACTCAAAACGTACTGGTGAGGAGAACTCTTCGCCCAGGTATTTGATGATAATGTTCTTCAGGTCGTTGAGCTTCTCGTTTATGTTGCTGTGGTTGTGTCCGAACTGGCTTATGCTGTATTTGCTGCAGTCGTGCAGTTCGCCTGCTATCAGAGCCTCGATGTAGGGGAATGCAATCTCCTCCTCATAACGGAAATGGTTGGTAACCTCGTTGTCATAATCGTCGTAGAACTTGTCTATCAGCCTGCGGCTTGTTTCGTCAAGTTCTTTGACAAGCCTGTGTACATTATCATGTATGGCTGGGAAACAAACACCGGTGTAGTAGCGGTGCGATGCCCGCAGGTATGTGGTTATGCTGCTTATGTCATTCCCGTCAAGGTTCTTAATCTGGGGACGGTAGTCACTGAACGAGTAGATGTTGCATATGATAAGGAACAGTTCGGCCGATATGCCGTATCTTGCACACAGCTCGGCTACGGTCATTTCGCCGAATCCGAGTCTTATCTCAAGGCGCTGCAGTATTGACAGCAGTGTCCCGTCGTTTGCAATAAGGTCGGCAACCTTCATGCGTTTTGTGTAGAATGTGTTTGTGTTGCTCATGAGCTTCTTGTTTTGCTTTTTCTTATAGTGTTGCTTAGAATAATCCTCCTATCAGGTATACTATGTATCCCGCCACCCATGCTACGGCGGTGTTGTATGCTATCGAGAATATTGCCCACCAACGGTTGCCGCTCTCGGATGCTATGGCCGATACTGTGGCTATGCAGGGGAAGAACAGCAGGATGAATACCATGAATGCGGCTGCCGAACGTGGTGTGAAATCGCCCGAACTGCGCAGGTCCTCCTGTATGCTCTCCTCGGAGTCGCTGCTGTAAAGCACTCCCAGTGTACTTACAACAAGTTCCTTTGCGGGTATGCTGGTTATCAGCGCAATGCTCGAACGCCAGTTCTGTCCGAGTGGGGCAAGTACCGGTTCTACGGCATGCCCTATCTGTGCAATGAATGAGTTCCCGTTGATGCCCGATGTCGTGATTTCAGTTTCGGCCTTGACGGTATCGTTTGCGGCCTCAGGTCTTGGGTAATAGCTCAGGAACCAGATGATAACGGTAGAGAGCAGAATTACGGTTCCAATCTTCTTTATGTACTGTGCGCACTTTTCCCACATGTGGCGCAGTGTGGCGCTGAGTGTGGGCCAGCGGTATGGCGGCAACTCCATTACAAACGGTGTCTCGTCCTTCTGGAATTTGGTGAGTCTCAGCAGTCTTGCCGTAATTATGGCAACCACAATGCCCAGGAGGTATAGTCCCACAAGTACCAATGCCGCGTGCTGGGGAAAGAATGCTCCGGCAAACAGTATAAGCACCGGCAAGCGTGCGCTGCACGACATGAACGGTGTAACCAATATGGTTATTATACGGCTGCTGTGGCTCTCAATCGTGCGTGTTGCCATTATGGCGGGTACGTTGCAGCCGAATCCCATGAGCATTGGAATGAAAGACTTGCCATGGAGCCCCATCTTGTGCATGAGCCTGTCCATGATGAATGCCGCGCGTGCCATGTAGCCTGAGTCTTCCATCAGTGAAATGAACAGGTAGAGTATGAGTATCTGTGGAATGAACACGGCTACGCTGCCCACGCCTCCGATTATTCCGTTCACGGCAAGGTCGCGTAGGGCACCTTCTGGCAGCAGGGCGGTTGCCTGGTTGCCCAGCCAGTTGAACAGTGATTCAATCCACTCCTGCGGGTATGCGCCGAGCATGAATACCGAACTGAACAGTATCCACATTACAAGAATGAATATGGGAAATCCAAGCCAACGGTTGGCTACCAGACGGTCAATGCGGCGTGTCTTTTTCAGGGTGTCGATGTTCCCGGGTTTGTATGTCTCCTGCAGCGCACCGTTTATGAAACCGTATTTTGCTCCACTCATGGCACTCTCTACGTCAGTACCTATCTGCTCCTGTATCTTTTTGGCACTCCTTGCCGCAAGGTGCTGCCAGCGTGGAAGTTCCATGCATCCTTTGAGTTCTTCAATGGCCTCCTTGTCGCCTTCGAGAAGCTTCAGCGCCCAGTAGCGCACCGAGAACTGTTGTGGTAGGTCCTCGGCCTTGTGTATCTCGGCCGACAGGGGAGTGATATGGCTCTCAATGATGTTGCCGTAGTTTATATGTATGTGTCTTATTGTCTTGTTGTTGCCCTCGAAGAGTTCTATGATTGTGTCCAGCAGCTTGTCAAGTCCCTTGCCGTTCTTTGCAACTGTAGGTATCATGGGCACGCCCATCATGGCTCCAAGATGCTCATAGCCCACCTCGGCACCGCTTGCCAGCAGCTCGTCATACATGTTCAGCGCAACTACTGTGCGCAGGTTCATGTCAATGAGTTCGGTTGTGAGGTACAGGTTGCGTTCAAGGTTCGATGCTACGACCGCGTTGATGATGACGTCGGGCATCTGCTCGAACAGGTGGCGGCGTACATATATCTCTTCGGGGGTGTATGCCGCAATGGAGTATGTTCCGGGAAGGTCGGTAAGGTTTATACGGTAACCCTTGTAGTTGAAGTTGCCGCATTTGGCACCCACCGTCACTCCGCTGTAGTTGCCCACATGCTCGTTCTGGTTGGCTAGTGCGTTGAATATGGATGTCTTGCCGCTGTTGGGGTTGCCCACAAGCGCAACGTTTATTACATTCTTCCTGTGGGTGGAGACCTTCTTCAGCGTGCAGCTGACGCAGTTGTTGCCGCTGCATGTCTCGCATATCGACCGGCTGGTGAATGTGGGGGCAGGCTTGAGCTCCTTTTTTGCCTCCTCCTCGGGCAAAACCTCAATCATTGCGGCCTCACTGCGGCGCAACAGCACATCATACCCCATGACATGGTATTTTACGGGGTCGTGCATGGGGGAGTCTAGTACCGACTTCACCTTCTCGCCTCGTATAAAGCCCATCTCCATTATGCGCTTGCGGAATCCTCCATGTCCCGACAGGCGTACAATGACCGCAGTCTCGCCATTCTTCAGCTCCGATAGTTTCATGTTCCAGTTTTCTCTCTTTAAAAACACTGCTTTTACCTGTCTTGCAGGGCAATGCTTTATTTTTGCTTGCAAAAATAGTCTACTTTTGCATTTGTGCCAATAGTTCTTTTTTATAAAAACGGTGATATACTAATTATTTATGACTATAAAACAGCGGCGTGTCGGGTAAAATTGAGGTTTTGTGGTGAAATGTTGCTACAAATTCTCTTTTGAATAGCAAAATAATGTTATTGCTTCAGGTACTGTGGCGATGTACTTTTGCAATGTTGATGAACAGCCATTGTTGAACTGTATTATCCATAACCTGTGAAGCAGGAAAATTGACCGGAGAGAACGCTTTAGCCGTCGTTCTCCCCGGTCGCTATCTAATTAGTTGTCAGTATTCGAAAGCAGCCGTCCTTTAAAACTTTAACCTAAAAACTCTTATTATAAACCTATGACATTTATTACGAACTGACGTCTGCTCTCTTTTTTAGTTTGCCGCAAGTGCTATCAATGCTGCCAGGCCTATCACTGCTACTGTTGCCTCAACCGCTTCAACTACCTCGTTGTCGTAATAGTCCCTGTAGACTACTGCAGGAGGTGGAGGAGGGCATGGACGTGGTGCAGGGCGGTTTATTACTACCGGAGGCACGGGCTTGCGGTACTTTGGAGGTGCCGGTTTGGCTGGCTTGTTCATTGCAAAGCCCGGTCTGTTGTTCTTGGCTGGCTTGCCGAAGTTCATATCCTTTTTATCCCTTCTGTTGTCTCTGTTCTCAATTCTTGGCTTGTCGTTCTTCTTGTTGTTCTGAGCCATCATC
>JAZQZM010000046.1:0-10436 GCA_045634085.1 Bacteroidaceae bacterium | reverse complement strand
TACGTTTGAGAAGAAGTTGTTGGTAACCTCGGTTTGTCCGTTGAGGTTGAAGACACCCTGGTGCTGGTGACCAATCTCGTGCGCAGGTCCCCAGGTTGGGCCTGCCTCGTTGGCAATGACACCAATAATACTACCCATTGTGTTGTAGTGGTAGTTACATACTCGCCAACCACCGCTCATATAACCGCTAGGTGCACCGACAGCGGCACCGTGGTGGTTGAAATATTCGCTGTAATCGAGAGCCTGACAGAAATCCTTGTAAGTTTTTGTTTCTCCGTTAACTGTAGCCTCGCCATAGTTATAGATTTCGGCAGCAGTTCCCTCGCTTGTCCAGCGTGGATAGAGTGAGTTCATCTTGTCCATTGTGGAGGTACTCACAAGACCCATTGTTGCAAGTTCGCTGTACATAATGCGGTCCCAGGCCTCGAGCATAATGTTGATTTTACCGTTTGAGGCATCGAGGTTCATTCCGGAATAACTGCCGGCAAAAGTACCGAATGTATTGCCACTGCCGCCATAGCAGTTGGGAGTAGTTGGTACTGTTATATTGTCAAGATGGTAGGCAAGAGCATATTCCAAGCCACCGCCATCGTTATAGGTACAGAACGCCCCTTTACCACTATCGTATGTTCCGAATGGGAACAATGGAGTCTGGCGATGACCGAGCAACGCGAAATCTGTAGAGAGAGCAACACGCGCCTTGTAGTAGTTCCAATCCTCGTCGTTATCCACCTCGCCCCAAAGATTCTCTGTGCCCGAATCTGTTGCGCGGAAGTCACCGATTGCATTGAAGTAACCATTGATGCGTCCACCCTCTATGTGGATTTTCAAAGGTTTATATTTGGAGAGTTTGCGGTTCTCGGGGAATTTATCGTCTATTGTCTCACCATTCCCGTTGTATGTGTGAACAAGATAGTTAATCCACAACTGGCTGCCATCGTTGAAATAAGGAACAACATTCAAGCCCTCGTGCAAACGGGTATAGGTTGCATTGCTATAATAACCTGTTGCTCCGTGACCGGTCTGATGAGCAATCCAAAGCTCTGCACCCTCCTCAATAGTGCCCTCGACCATAATATAGATGGGTTCGCCGCCATTGGCGTAGATACCGGTAGGGTTATCCATATTACAGTGTGCATTGATGCGCAAGTAACTTGTAATCTCACCCTCGATACTGTAAGGTTCGTACATCTGCACACGGAAACGCTTGGCATAATCATTATTCCAAGTGTTTGAAACTGTCCACAAACTGTGGTTTGTATTATTGTTGCCATTGGGGCGGTCGGCTGGAGCAACTGTATATTCAGTCCAATCGCCACCATACACCTTATCTACCATTTTCTGCAAAGCAGCCGGCAGATTATTATATGCATCGGTTGCTTTGGCAGCATCAAGCGTTGCAAGTTTGGGAGTAACACAAGACTTATCGCTAAAGAGAACATCAAGGTATCCCTCATATGCATCCACCGTAGTCGATGGAACCACAAGTGCATCCACTGCACTCCAAATGGCTTGCAGTTCACTATCAGTATAAGAGACCTCTATCGGTGTCCACTGAGAATTTCCAGCACTATTTTCCCAACTGACGATGTTGTTGCCTGCATCCTTGTGCATATACGCATATCCATTGGAATGCCCTGTTTGACGGATACAATAGTTGTTGCTGACAGTTGAGACAGTGAAGTTGTTACTGGTCTCGGTCAAGCCCCACTCCCCTGACGTACCGTTGTTACCCAAAAGATAACGGCCGTTACCGAGGTTACGAAAAGTGTGGTTGCCATCGTTAACGGTTACATACCACTGCTGAGACTTGTCGGTCTCACTAGTAGACATCGCAGCAACATCGGTAAGCGCGCTTGCACCCAATGAAACCGAATTGGTCCCACTGCAAACAATACGGTAAACCTTACCGTTTTCAAACTGCGCCCACGATGTTGCACTAAGCATCAGCAGCACAGCGACAAAAAGATGTGTAAAAATTCTTTTCATTTTATTTTTAGTTATAATTTTATTTTCAACAGCTAATGTACCCTTACGCAATAAAAAAAGTTTACACGTAAAAGCCCAATGCGCAACAATATTCACTAAATATCCATAACGCGCTGAGATACAATGTCATAATACTTTGCAAATATAGTTAAAAAAAACTTTCTGATTTATATCAATTTTGCGAAATTCAGGTTATACGAATCATTGAATATACGAACTGCGCAATTTAAACAACAAACAGTCTACAACAAACAGCATACACCCGATACACAACCCGCACAAACGACATTTGCCGTGCGCAGAATTCATAAATTCCACACACGGCAAATTATCCGTAATTAACTGTTATAACATGCAGAGTTGTCAAAGCATGTTCTGCTTTTTAAGTTGATGGCATTTACTCTACGCGACCCGTGCTGTGTGGTCGCACCGCACCACGCACAACCTTTCGCTACAAATACCATCTATTACTTAAACAATTGACAACGTGCGTTTATCGCGACCCGCGCGGCAAGACCTGCGGCCATGCAACGCGCGACCCTTCGCTACGCACATTGTCGATTGCTAGTTGTGGCAGAGTTGTCAAAGCATGTTCTGCTTTTTCAACTCTTCTGCCACAACTAGCAATTCATCATACCATTCCTGACCGAAGCGTTCGATAAGCGGGTCTTTAAGGAATTCGTATGCTCTGATGCCTTTGCGGCGGCCTTTAATAAAGGCACTGCTGCATACATCCCATTTATGCAGGTTCACGCCAATGAAATCACCCACCTTGCGCAAGCGCACGGGGTAGAGATAGCAGGATATTGGCTTGCGCCATGTTGTGCGTCCCTCACGATAGGCTTTATCGATGAGGCAGATGCAGTTGCCGTTCGCGTCGCGCGAAGCGAACACACAGTCCTTGCCGTTCACAATTGAGGTAACGAGCTCTCCGTCGCGGTCGTTATACACTACTCCCTGCTCCTCGACAACTGCGCGCGCCTCGGGAGTCATCTCATCCTCCACAACTTCGAGTGCCTCTTCCAGTTTCTCCACCTCCTCAAGCAGAACCGGCGCACCGGCATCGCCCTCTACACAACATGCACCCTTGCAGTGTGTAAAATTGCAGAAGAAATACTCCTGAAAAAGGTCGAACGAAACTATTGTATCTCCAATCTGTACCATAACTATTAAAGCAAGGTCCCTAAGATCCTTAAAGACCTTAGAGACCCTATAATCTTATTATTGTTTATTAGATAAGTGCCTTACCTGTCATTTCAGCCGGTGCCGCCAAGCCCATGATCTTGAGGATTGTAGGTGCCACATCGGCAAGGATACCATCCTCAATTGTAGCGTTCTCCTTGTTTGTAACGTATACACAAGGAACCGGGTTCAAAGAGTGAGCTGTGTTTGGTGAACCGTCGGCATTGACTGCATTGTCGGCATTACCGTGGTCGGCAATGATGATTGACTCATAGCCATGCTCGCGTGCAGCCTCAATTACATCCTTAAGGCATGCGTCAACTGCAAGTACCGCCTTCTCAATAGCGCCGTATACACCTGTGTGACCAACCATGTCGCCGTTAGCGAAGTTTACAACGATGAAATCGAACTTCTCGCTATTGATCTCGTTCACGAGTTTCTCCTTAACTTCGTATGCACTCATCTCGGGCAACAGGTCATATGTAGCAACCTTTGGAGATGGAACAAGGATACGTTCCTCGCCATCGTATGGAGTCTCGCGACCACCGTTGAAGAAGAATGTAACGTGAGCATACTTCTCGGTCTCGGCAATGTGGAGCTGCTTCATGCCCTGCTTTGCGATGAACTCGCCAAGCGTATTCTCAACATTCTCCTTGTCGAAGAGGATGTGAACGCCTGTAAACTTGGCATCATATGGAGTCATGCAGTAGTACTGCAGGCCTGGGATTGTGCGCATACCCTCGGCAGGCATATCCTCCTGTGTGAGGACTACAGTAAGTTCCTTTGCACGGTCGTTACGGTAGTTGAAGAAGATGACTGCATCGCCCTCGCCGATACGGCCGTCGAAGTTTGTATTCACGATTGGCTTGATGAACTCATCGGTAACACCCTCCTCGTATGACTCTTTGACAGCAGCCACCATGTCGGCAACCTGCTTGCCCTCGCCGTTTACGATGAGGTCGTAAGCGATTTTAACACGTTCCCAACGTTTGTCGCGGTCCATTGCATAGTAACGGCCTACGATTGTAGCAAGCTTAAGGCCCTTTGATGTGAGGTCCTCAATAAAGCCTGCACCGCTCTTGGGGTCGGTGTCACGACCGTCCATGAAACAGTGTACGTATGCATTCTCGACACCCTGCTCTGCAGCGAACTTGTACATTGCCTCGAGGTGCTCGAGTGAACTGTGTACACCACCGTCAGATGTCAAGCCCATGAAGTGGAGCTTCTTGCCATTGTTCTTTGCATACTCTACAGCTGCAACCAGTTGAGGATTCTGTGCAATAGAGCCGTCAGCAATGGCGCGGTTGATTTTGAGAAGGTCCTGATATACCACGCGGCCGCCACCAATATTGAGGTGACCTACCTCACTGTTACCCATCTGACCAGCAGGAAGACCTACGTTCTCGCCGCTTGCCTGAAGCTGAGAGTTAGGATATACCTTTACAAGATGATCCCAATATGGAGTAGGAGTATTGAAAATAACATCACCCTTGCCATGATTACCTACGCCCCAACCGTCAAGTATCACCAATAATGCTTTGTTTGCCATAATATCTGTCTTTTTAACGTTTTTACTATTCCATCGCCCACACCACACGCTGTTGCAGTCTTAGGCAATTTGAATGCAAAGATACTACTTTTATTTTGGAAAGGTGCATTACTGCGGCACAAAAAATGGACAAAACTTTGAAAAAACGGTACACAGCCACAGCCAGTCCACACTTGGCATAAAGCAAATAATATAAATATTAATTAAAATATCTGAGCGCATACGAAAATATTATGGAAAAAGACTACCTTTGCCTATTGACAGCAACCGCCGGAGAATACCGGACAACACTATGCACATTTTAGATACATTCACCCATTGCCCAAAATGTGGCTGCGCCAGTTTCAACGAGAACGATTTCAAGTCGAAACGATGCAGCAACTGCGGCTTCACATACTACCTGAACCCGTCGGCAGCCAACGTGGCTGTAATCACCGACGGTAAGGGTAACATCCTTGTGGCGACACGTTCCAAGGAGCCGGCGAAGGGCACACTTGACCTGCCCGGCGGGTTTTGTGACTGCGGCGAGAGTGTCGAGGAAGGCATTGCACGTGAAGTGCTTGAGGAGACAGGCCTGAAGGTAACCGGTGCGAGATACCTGTTCAGCATACCAAACAGATACAGCTACTCGGGCATGGAGATTCCTACGCTGGACATGTTCTTCGCGTGCAGCGTAAAAGAGGGCGGCACATTAAGAGCCGATGATGACGTTGCCGAACTGCAATGGATGAGACTTGACCGGCTCGACAGCAACCTGTTCGGTCTTAATTCCATAAGAGAGGGAATCAAAAGACTGCAAGACATTGAGCAGACATTAATATCTTGAAAAGAGAAATTACATAACATAAGCGATGAAGAGAAATTTTATTCTACTGTTGCTTGCCTCCATGGGGGTTGTCGCCACAGCGCAGACAGCAAGCGAGGCAGGATACACAAAGAAGGTTATTGCCGAGTGCCAAAGACTGCACTCCGACGGCGAGTACTCAACAGCACTTACTCTCATTGAGAAGGTGGACACCCGCAACCTTGACGAAAGGACCATGCAGGAGTTCAAGCTACTGAAAGCACTGACCACCTTTGAGAACAACCACCACGAGGGCAAGGCGCTGCTTATGCAGTACATGACCGACTACCCCAACAGTTCACAGAAGGAGGTCATCAACAGCTACATAGCACAATCGCACTACTTCGACGGCGACTTCGAGGGTGCATGTGCTCTTTTTGCCGACAGCGACCCGAAGCGTCTTCCCCGTCAGGAACGCGAGAGAGCCGACTTCTACCATGCACTCTCAATGCTTGAATGCGGACAGGAAGGCAATGCAGTGGACATGCTGCAGCGCCTGAAGGCAGGAAACGGCCAATATGTCGACGACGCCACTTTCCACCTTGCCGTAATCGACTACGACAACGGCAGGCTCAACGAGGCATACAAGGCTTTCAAGAGCATACAGATGGGAAAAGAGCACTATCTTGACGTACCGTACTACCTTGCCGGTATCGAGCTCAAGAAAGGCAACAGCAAGAGTGCAGGCAAGATTGCCGAGAGGTTCATCAAAGACCACAGCGACAAGGCCGAAGGTTCAAGAATGAAGCAGATTCTGGGCGCCGCGCAGTTTGCCGACGGCAACTACAAGGATGCAGCTGTCACACTCACCGAATACCTGAACGAGTACCCTACTCCACAACGCATAGCACTATACCAGCTTGCACTTAGCCTCTACAAAGAGGGCAACTATGAAAATGCGAAGACGCTGTTCGACCAGTGCACATCGCTTGACGACGAACTTACACAGAACGCCTTCCTGCACAAAGGTATGATTGCCCTTGAGCAGAACGATGCCAACGGCGCACGTATTGCATTCGAATTGGCTTCGCAGATGAACCACAACGACGCGTTGCGTGAGGAGGCACTCTACAACTATGCGTTGTGCCTGCACAAAGGCAACCACTCGGCTTTTGGCGAGGGAGTAAAGACTTTCGAAAAGTTCCTGAACGAATACCCCGACTCAAGGCACGCCTCTACAATTGCCGGACAGCTTGTCAATGTGTACATGAATACCAAGAACTACGATGTGGCACTTGAGTCGATAAACAAGATCAACGAGCCGTCGGACGAGATTCTAAAGGCAAAACAGAAGATTCTCTACCGTCTTGGAGTACAGGAGTTCATCAATGAGGACTACAAGACATCTATAGACTACATGAACAGTTCATTGGAACTTGCAAAATATGACCAGGAAACAAAGTCCGATGCCCTGTTCTGGAAGGGAGAAGCGCTTTTCAAGACCGGAGACTTCACTAATGCAGAGAAGGCATACAGACAAGTTGCAGCCATGAAGGGCAACAACCGTAACAAGGCTCTCTACAACATCGGATTCCTACAGTTCCAGGAAGAGGAGTACGACAATGCGCGTGCCTCTTTCGAAAAATTCGTAAGCAACGCCAAGGGTGAGAACAGCGACATTGTCGCCGACGCATACAGCCGCATAGGTGACTGCTACTACTACCAGCGCCAGTTCACCATCGCCAAGCAGTATTACGACAAGGCAAGCGGAGTGGACAGCAAGAATGCCGACTACTCACTTTTCCGTTCGGCTATAACAATGGGCATGGCCAAAGGATACTCGTCAAAGGCAAGCACACTCAAACAGCTTGTGACCGAGCACCCCGACAGCAAGTTTGCCGAGCAGGCATACTATGAATTGGGACGCACATATGTAGAGCAGGGCAAGTACGGCGAAGCCATTGAGACCTTCGACGAACTTGTAAAGAGATTCCCCACCGGACAGTTGGCACGCCGCGCCGCTACCGAAAAGGCTATGATATACAACAACAACGGCGACTATGCCAACGCCATCGACGCATACAAGAGCATAATTGAACTGTACCCGCACACCGACGAGTCACAGCTTGCCCTGCAGGACCTCAGGAACATATACATTGAGCAGGGCAACATAAAGGCATATGCCGACTACGTGGCAAACACCGACGGCCTGAAGAAGGTGAACAGCACCGACCTCGACACTCTTGCCTACACCACCGCCGAGAGATTCTACGGCAAAAGAGACCTGAGCAACGCAAAACTCAAATTCCAGGAGTACCTCGACGAGTTCGGTGATGGTGCATTCAGGCTCAACAGCCACTACTACCTTGGCGTGATACAGCACCAGGAAAAGGAGTACGATGCTGCAATAGTCAACCTTGAGGCCGTACTGGCCTATCCGAGCAACAAGTTCAGGGAAGAAGCCCTCATACGCGCCGGAGAAATATATTACAACAAAGGCGAGTATGAAAAGGTTATCCCTGCATACAAGGAGGTTACCGAAATCACCCTTGACGACGCACGACGCACGACTGCACACATAAATATACTACGCGCAGCAAAAAAGACCGGCAGCAATGAGGACGTAATAAGCAGTGCCGGCCAGCTTGCAGCAAACAGCAACGTTGAACCGGCATGGAGACGCGAGGCCGTATTCAGCCGCGCAAAAGCCTACATGGCACTGGACAGCATTGAGTGTGCCATTGACGACCTTGAGCCGCTGGCAAAGGACACACGCACCAAGGAGGGAGCCGAAAGCAAGTACCTGCTTGCCGAACTGCTGTTCAACCAGGAGCAGTACGAGGAGTGCGAGGAGGAAGTTTTCGAATACATTGAGATGAGCACACCGCACGCATATTGGCTTGCGCGCAGCTTCATTCTGCTTGCCGACGTTTATGTAAAGACCGGAAGGACAATGGAAGCGAAAGAGTATCTTGTTTCGCTAAAGAACAACTATGAACCCGAAGACGACATTCAGGGCATGATACAGGAACGCCTGTCAAGGATTGAAAACAACAATAACGAGTAATCATGAAAAAGACAATAATATCAGCAGCAGCAATATTGCTGTCATGTACAGTATTTGCACAGACCGACACTTTGAGGGCCGTCGTGAATGTAAACAACGAGTACAATCCTGTGCTCATCAAGGTCAACAAGAAGAGTTTCATGCCAAGTATAAGCAACAGCACCAACAGGCAGGCGTTGCAGTATGAGTTCACGTCGGAGGCTGTTCCATACAACGGCTTTGTAAGCGAGAGAAACGGCGTCGAGCTTCTTCAGGAGCAGGAGAATCCGCACTGTGGATACGCAAGGGCCGGCTACGGTACAGCAAACAGCCTTGACGTAAAACTGGCCTACAGACGTGACTTGACTGCCAGAGACAACATTAAGGTTGCTGCAGCCATGGACGGGTACATGACCGAACGCAACGGACTGTACAACGATTGGGACTCACGCATGTACAGCAGCATGGCACACCTAGGATATACCCACGCATTCAACGGCCTTAAGTTTGGCATTGAAGGAGATTTCAACAACCGCGTATTCAACTACCAGAAAACCGGCTTTGTGCAGAGCACAACCGACAAGCAGAACAGCATGAATTATGCTGTAAAGCTCAACGGAGCATCGACTCTGAATGGTGCTTTCGGTTACTGTTTTGATGCGGCATTTGCACACAACGGACGCAAATACACGACCGGCAACGACAGGAGCATATACGAGAACAGCATCGGAATAGGCGGCGGCGCATGGTATGCCATAGACCACAGCCAGGTGAAGAAGGTAGGAATAAATGCAAATGTTGACGCATTCCTCTACAACAACATCATGCGCAACGCCATGCACAAGTATGACAATTATGTTTCGGTAGACATTGACCCATACATCGACTTCAGCCTTAGCGGTTGGAACCTACGTCTGGCTACAAGAATGAACATACTCACAGCCAACGGAAGTGCATTTGCCATTGCGCCCGACATCAAGATTGAGAAGTACTTTACCAATAACATCTCATTATATGCAAAGGCTACCGGCGGACGCCAGGACAACAACTTCTCAAAGTTGGAGAGCATTGCCCCATATTGGAACTACGACGAAGAGAGAAGCCTGCAATTAAAGCCGACATACAGAATAATTGACGTAGAGATAGGCTCTACCGCTACATATGAACCGCTGTCAATAGGTGTTTCGGCCGGATATGCGTACACAAAGGACGACCTGCTGCAGTACTGCAACAGCGGAGACAGATACTATGTATACGATTATGTATATACCGGCCTTGCACAAGACGACACCCACAACGCACATGCGGAGCTGTTTGTGGGATATGACCTTGGCGGCTGGCTGAAGATTGCCGGAGACGCACGCTATGACTACTGGAAGTGCGACAACAAGGAACTGCTGATAATGAAGCCCGAAATCACATGCAACGTGAATGCCGAAGTAAAGCCATTGAAGGGACTGACCCTGAACGCCGGCTACAACTTCACATACTTCACAAAGGGCGCTAACGACAAGAGGGCCAAGAACAGGAACGAGTTGAACCTAAGAGCCAGCTATGACATATTCCCATGGTTGGGCGTCTACATCCAGGGCAGCAACCTCATCGGTAGCAAGCATTTCGAATACGCCGGATATGAGGCGCTGGGCGCAAGAGGCCTGCTGGGCGTAACAGCGAATTTCTAAAAAAACGCAAACTGTAGATATGACAGAAGTGGATGACCCAAAAGTAAATGGGTTATCCACTTCTTATTACGAGGTTGAATATAAAGAGTTGTTTTTAGGCGTGCGAAGTCCGAAAAAGCGCAACCGACGCTGTAATGCGAGAGCAGAGAGTGCCCGCATTCTATGCCGAGCTACGAGGAGGAAAAGCCACTTAGTGGGTTAATT
>JAZQZM010000045.1:0-2182 GCA_045634085.1 Bacteroidaceae bacterium | reverse complement strand
CTTTCTTAGAGTCGAAGATGGGGTGGAAATCGCCGTAAGGACCACTCATGATAACCTTGTCGCCGGGTTTGAGCGTAAAGATGTATGACGATGCGATACCGGGCATAACATCTTGGAAGCCTGTTTGAGGACGGGGTTTCATGGGAGGAGTAGCGATACGCACTGTGAGCATGATGCGATCACCCTCGGCAGGATAGTTGGCCATTGAGTATGCACGGATTGTCTCCTCGGTGTTCTTGCACTTGAGGCCTAGCAAACCGAACTTCTCCCATGCTGGAAGATACTCGTCACCAATGAGTGACTTGTCAATATCCTTGTCATATGTCATGTCGTATGTAGGAATCTTGATCTGTGCATAAGAACCTGGAACGAAGTCCATGTGCTCACCAGGAGGCAATGCAACGATAAACTCTTTGATGAAGGTTGCGACGTTCTTGTTTGAGATAACCTCGCACTCCCACTCCTTGACACCCATAACAGACTCGGGCACCTTGATTTCCATATCGTTCTTACACTTAACCTGAGAACCCAGACGCCAGTGAGCCTGCTGCTCCTTACGTGTGAAGTGACTGGTCTCTGATGGGAGGATCTCGCCACCGCCCTCTGTTACCTGAAGCTTGCACTGACCACAAGAGCCCTTACCACCACAAGCCGAAGGAAGGAAGATGCCGTTCTCGGCAAGTGTACCGAGCAATGCACCACCGGCTGCAACCTCAACCTCTTTCTCGGCGTTGATTTTTACGTTGATGTTACCACCGGGAAGCAAAAAGCGTTTTGCCACCAAAAGGATGATAACCAACAGAAGAATGATTACAAGGAAGACAGCTATACTTGAAATAATCAATTGTGTATTCATATCCTTACTATATTACATTTTAATACCAGAGAAGCACATAAATGCCATTGCCATAAGACCTACAGTGATGAAGGCGATACCAAGACCACGAAGAGGCTTTGGCACATTGCTGTACTCCATTTTCTCGCGTATTGCCGCGAACAGCACGATAGCAATCATCCAACCCAAACCAGAACCGATAGCGAATGCTATTGAATCGGCAAAACAGGTGATAGCCTGTGAATTGTCGGCAGGCAAGCCGATGCGCTGCTGCATGAAGAGCGAACCACCCATGATTGCACAGTTAACGGCAATAAGTGGAAGGAAGATACCCAACTGACTGTAGAGTGCAGGAGCAAAACGCTCTACTATCATCTCAACCAACTGCACGATACCTGCGATGACTGCAATGAAGAGGATAAATGCGAGGAATGTAAGGTCAACACCGAAAATTCCACTTTCAGCAAGCACCTTTGTCTGCAACAGATAGTTGACAGGCAATGTGATTACCTGAACGAATATAACGGCAATACCAAGTCCTATGGCTGTCTTTACACTCTTAGATACAGCCAAGAACGAACACATACCTAAAAAGAAGGCAAATACCATATTGTCCACGAAAACCGAACGGACAAGTAAACTAATGAAATGTTCCATAATTTTTATTCTTTACCGTATCTTAAATTATTTTTCTTGCAAACTCTTGTCCTTTGCTCTCTGATACCACACGATGCAGGCAATGAGGATGAATTCCGCAGGTGTCATGAGCATAAGACCATTGTTCATATAACCGGCCTCGTAGAAGCTCTCAGGGATAATCTGGATGTTAAGCAACGCGCCTGTACCGAAGAACTCGCGGAAGAGAGCAACTATAACAAGAATCATTGCGTAACCTACACCGTTACCGATACCGTCGAGGAACGAAGGCCAAGGCTTGTTCTGCATAGCAAACGCCTCAAGACGTCCCATGAGGATACAGTTGGTAATGATAAGACCAATATAAACCGAAAGCTGGACACTGACATCGTATGCAAATGCCTTGAGAACCTCACTTACCAATGTCACCAAAGCAGCAACAACCACCAACTGAACGATGATACGTATGCGCATTGGAATAGTATTACGGATAAGTGAGATGATGACGTTAGCCATAGCCACGATAATGGTTACTGAAAGACCCATCACGATAGCAGGCTCCAACTTACTTGTAACAGCCAATGCCGAACAGATACCAAGCACCTGGACTGTTACAGGGTTTTCCTTGAAAAGAGGAGTATTGAGAGCCTCTTTATTTTTCTTTGAAAAAAGTCCCATAGTTATTCCTTTACTTTTTATTGTTCAACATTT
>JAZQZM010000044.1:0-37388 GCA_045634085.1 Bacteroidaceae bacterium | reverse complement strand
CAATACGCTCCTTTGAGCCACGGTCGGCATTCACAAGGTCATCACCAGCCTTCAGAGTACCACTCATCACCTTAAAGTAGTTAACCTCGCCAATGTGTGGCTCAACAGATGTCTTATAGAAGAATATTGATGTTGGGGCATCGCTGTCATAAGGAACAGTCACACCGTCTGCATCAACTGGCTGTGGCATATCGTTAATCTCGGGAGCAACGTTTGCGAGGAATTCAAGCAAACGGCTAACTGCAACGTCTGTAGATGCCGAGCAGCAAAGAACTGGATAAACGCTATCGGTCTCAAGACCCATACGAGCACCCATGCGGATTTCATCTGTTGTCAACTCCTCTGACTCGAAGAACTTGTCCATGAGACCCTCTTCATTCTCGGCAGCTTTCTCTACGAGCTCCATGTGAAGAGCCTTTGCCTTATCGAACTCACTTGCTGGGATATCCTCAACGAGTGGTGGCTGACCTTCACCTGTATATGTAAGCTTCTTCATCAACAAAACGTCAATGATAGTATTGAAGCCAGGGCCTGCATTCAAAGGATACTGAACAGGAACAACCTTTGAACCATAAATAGACTGCAACTGCTCAATGATTGTATCATAGTCGCACTTCTCGTTGTCGACCTGGTTAACCACGAACATCATAGGCTTCTTCATCTTGCGGATGTAGCGATAGCAGTTCTGAGTACCTACCTCGACACCATACTGGCCATTAATAACCATCATTGCCAAATCGGCAACAGTCATGGCACTTACCATACTGCCCGCGAAGTCATCAGAACCTGGACAGTCAATAAGGTTCAGCTTCTTGCCAGCCTGTTCAATCTGGAATACAGTTGAAAACACCGAATAGCCATACTCCTGTTCTACAGGGAAGTAGTCACTAACGGTGTTCTTTGCCTCGATTGTACCTCTACGTTTAATGATTCCACCCTCATAGAGCATAGCCTCTGTGAGAGTGGTTTTTCCAGAGCCGGAACATCCTACGATTGCAATGTTCTTGATTTCATTGGTTTGATAAGTTTTCATACTATTTTTGTTTTAAATAAGAAAGGAACAGAGCCTGAATGGATAATCGGCATCATGACGCGCAGTCTTTACCCAAGGCCAAGCCTCTCTTTCGGTTAGTTAGTTAAAGTTTCAAATGTGTTGGCAATGTAGGAATTTTTCCGTACAAAAGCAAATAGAAAGAGAATGTTTTTCGCAAAAGAGATAAAAAAAGTAACTTCGCAACACATTTTTAACATAAAGCAACAAATGGCAGGCATATACATACATATACCGTTCTGCAAGCAACGCTGCAGCTACTGTGCATTCTACTCCACCACCTTATATAATATAAGGGAGAGATACGTCGACGCACTCTGCAAGGAGATTGCCATGCGCAAGGAGTATGCCGGCGGTGCACCCATTGAAACAATATACCTTGGCGGAGGCACACCGTCGACACTTTCAATGGAGCAGCTGAAACGGATATGCGATACAGTATATGCAGCATACCAAGTGTCGCCCACAGCCGAGGTAACCATTGAGTGCAACCCCGACGACCTCACCCCCGAATTTCTTACGCAACTGAAGCAACTTCCATTCAACAGAATAAGCATGGGAGTACAGAGTTTCAACGACACACAGTTGAAGCGTCTGGGACGCCGTCACAACGCCGACAAGGCACGGCAAGCCATCAGGAATGCCCGTGAGGCAGGATATGACAACATAAGCATAGACCTTATCTTTGCATTGCCCGGCTCTACCATTGCCGAGTGGGAGCATGACCTTGAAAGCGCCATAGCACTGCGGCCCGACCATCTCTCGGCCTACAACCTCACATACGAAGAGGGAACGCCGATGCACCGTGCCCTTGAACGCGGCGATTTCACAGAGTTGAGTGAAGAGGAAAACATAGCACAGTTCCAGATACTCATCTCACGTCTTAAAGAAGCGGGCTACCGTCACTACGAAATATCGAACTTTGCACTGCCGGGACGCGAAAGCCGCCACAACAGCAGCTACTGGAACGACACGCCCTACATTGGTTGTGGAGCTGCAGCCCACTCCTATAACGGAACGTCGCGCCAATGGAACATTGCCGACATACAGGAATATATAAAAGGAATAGAGAGCAACAATCCCAATTTTGAGATAGAAGAACTAACCGAAGAGGAACGTTACAACGACACTATCCTCACCCGTCTGCGCACAGCAGAAGGCATACCTTTGGAGTGGATGAAGAAGAAGTTCGGCAAAAGGCTCAATGATTACATGCAAAGTGCTGCGGGAAAAGAGATTGCACTCGGCAATATGAAAGAAAAAGATGGATTTCTGTCACTAACCGAGAAAGGCATTTTCATCAGCGATGCGGTAATAAGGGAACTGATATATGTATAACAACGGAGCAACCCTTGCCCACAAAAGCAAGGGTTGCCCACATTTATATTTATATTTTATCTCCCAAATAACTCCTCAATGCCTGCACATACTCCTCAAAAGCAGAAACACCTTCAGGGGTTATCGAGCACGTAGTACGGGGCATCTTGCCCTTGAAACCCTTTTCCACCTTGATGTAACCGGCTTTCTGCAATTTATCTAACTGCACGCTCAAATTGCCGGCTGTCGCTTTTGTCTGCTCCTTAATGTAGACAAAATCGGCACTCTCCACACTTATCAGCAGAGAAACAACCGCAAGGCGCAGCTCAGAGTGCAACAAAGGATTCAGTTCTTTAAACATTTTTTCTTGTAATTGAGTATATGGCCCGAAACGACAAGCAACAGGAACATTATCACTGCAAAGATAATACATTCTACCAAATAGCGTTCCCTTCCTGCAAATTGTTCAAGGGTAAGAAAACGTACAAGTACACCCCGCGTAACAGGAAACAATAGCGAAGAAAATATTGCTGCATAGCCGATACGTTTCACTATCTTGTCCTTCACAACAGCTGCAGTAGTTGCAGTGCCGACTCCTATAAGGATAATTACATCGACAAAGATTCCTTGAAAACTGCCCAAGAAAGGCAACAGAAAAGCGGCTACACCTATTGCACACCACAAGGCATTTATGCAGCGGTCAATGTAATTGTTTACCGTTTTCTCCTGTTTATTAAACAGCAACATAAGCAGCCACCCTACTAACGGAATCGCGAACCACCCCCACAGATAAGGATAAAAATCCTCTACACAGGCAACGATGATCGCCTGACATATTGAAACGATAACTGTCGTATATCCCCAGATGAGGAAAGGCGTTCCAAGATTCTTTGTCATTCGCGCACGCGAATCATTAATCATTGAGGTTATGAGTTCCAGACTCTCGGCCTCATTCATTCTTTTTCCTTCCATAATAAGTTCTTTTAAAGTTTGAAACATGGATATCCGCCACAAATATAAAGTAGTTTATTTTATAAACCAAATATTCGGATTACAATTTTCATCTTCTGCCATCAACTCATTATAAGAAGGTAAAAAAAAATCAGAGCGCCCAAAAGAGCACTCTGAAAATATAATTAAGATTCAAATTACATCAAGCTGTTTGCAAGTGCGAGAATCTCCTCACCTATTGCATCGGCAGCCTCCTGTGTAGGACCCTCAGAATAGATGCGGATGATTGGCTCAGTGTTGCTCTTACGCAAGTGCACCCATGTCTCAGGGAAATCGAGCTTAACACCGTCAACGGTGTTGATTTCGGCCTTACCTGCGTATGTTGCCTTGATTTTCTCAAGGATAGCGTCAACGTCGCAACCTGGCTTCAAATCGATACGGTTCTTGCCCATGAAGTATGCAGGATATGTCGCGCGGAGCTCGCTGACGGTCTTCTTCTCGTGAGCAAGGTGGCTCAAGAACAAGCAGATACCTACCAAAGCATCGCGGCCGGCGTGGCATGCAGGATAGATTACACCGCCGTTACCCTCGCCACCGATGATAGCGTTTGTCTCGCGCATCTTGGTAACCACGTTAACCTCACCTACTGCCGAAGCTGTGTATGTGCAACCGTGAGCATTTGTAACGTCGCGCAGAGCACGTGTTGAGCTGAGGTTTGAAACGGTATTGCCAGGAGTGTGATTGAGAACGTAGTCGGCAACAGTAACAAGTGTATACTCCTCGCCATACATCTCGCCGTTCTCACAAATGATAGCCAAACGGTCAACATCGGGGTCAACAACAAAAGCAACATCGTTGCCACCCTTTGCCATCAGGCCCATGATATCGCCCAAGTTCTTTGCAAGAGGCTCTGGATTGTGCTGGAAGTCACCTGTTGGCTCGCAGTAAAGCTTGTCCACCTTTGTAATACCCAACTTCTCGAATAGTTTTGGAAGGATGACACCACCAACTGAGTTGACGCAGTCGATAGCAACTTTGAAACCGGCAGCCTTAATAGCTTCAACATCAACCAAAGGCAATGCAAGAACAGCCTCGATATGCTTGTCGTCGTATGTCTCATCGAGACGATACTTACCAAGTGTCTCAACGTCGGCATAATCAAACTCCTCGGCAGCAGCAATGCGCAGAACCTCCTGACCCTCGGCTGCGTTAAGGAACTCACCCTTCTCGTTGAGAAGCTTGAGAGCATTCCACTGGCGTGGGTTATGGCTTGCTGTAAGGATGATACCGCCACAAGCGTCCTCCATAGTAACTGCGACCTCGGTTGTAGGAGTAGATGCAAGACCTATGTCTACAACATCAAAGCCCATACCCATGAGAGTTCCGCAAACGATTTTGTTCACCATGTCACCCGAAAGACGCGCGTCACGGCCTACGACAATCTTGTTGCTTGTCTTTGTGGTTGTCTTACGTATCAGCGCTGCATACGCCGATGTCAATTTCACAACATCAAGAGGAGTCAAACCTTCATCGGCTCTACCGCCAATGGTACCTCTGATTCCTGAAATGGATTTGATTAGTGTCATATAAGTTTTATTTGGGATGTTAATTATTCTTCATTTACTGAAACTCGGCGTCCTCGAAATCGAACATATTCTCGGGCTGGAAAGTTATCTTGTACATGCAAGGATAGACATAGGTCGTCGCCGTCACTGTACCTTTTGAATGCGGTACAATGAGAATCACCTCGGCCAGATTGCTCTGCTTGCGGGTAAAATAGAGATAGTTGAACGGAACCAGCCAACCTGTAGGCACGTTGTTACCGTATACCTCGGCCATAACACCTGATGTGAATGTTGCCGAATATGTACCGCTGTTGTTGGACACTCGCATCTCATCGGGTTCACTCATATATGTATTCAATGAAATGGTGTCGTCATCCATTATATTATACTCAAGATAGCGGACAAGCATGTTACGGGTATCGCCATCGTTGATTCGGCGGGCATCATCGGCACTCTTGGGATTGTTCACTATCTGCATATACACATCATCAATCTCCACAAACTCGTTCCTCGCGACATCTGTCACAGAATCATTTGCAACGAATTCGGCATAGGAAATTACATTGATACCCTTCGCCTTTACAAACCGGTTGACAGCATCGCGTTCCTTCTCCTTCATCTCGGAGTAGGTTACGGCATCGTCACATGCAGTGAGCAGAAGAGCAAACAACGGGAAAAAAAGAATATATTTAAGTGTACTGGCTTTCAAAATCATAGTTCGTGCGTCTTCAAAATCCTTTAATCTCTCAAAATTACTATTTTCCGCGAAGATACAAAAACAAAAAGCAAAAAACCGTTCTGCAAAAGAGAAATAATCTTAAAATATCAAAATGCGGACAGGATTATTCAGTCAACAGGGATTTGTATTTCTGCAACGCACTCTTGAAGCGTTCAACAGCCTCATCCATGGAGCAATAGAGTTCGCCTCCCGAAGCATTCTTATGACCGCCTCCATTGAAGAAGTCGGCGGCCACATCGTTGCACGGGAAATCATCGACACTGCGCAGCGACACATTTATCTTGCCCGGAACCTCTTCACGAAGAAAACAAGAGAAACGCACCCCCTTTATCTGAAGAGGCTGGTTGACAAGACCTTCCGTATCACCTTTCTGGGCAAAAAAACGCATAAGTTCCTTATGGGACAAGGTTATAAGCGCTGCGTTATACTTGTTGTACAACTTGAGTTTTTCATACATGACATAACCCCAAAGGCGCATGCGGCTGAGATTGGATGTATAAAAGACCTTGCGGTAAATGAGATCCTTGTCGATACCTTTGGAGAGCAGTTCGGCAATGATAAGATATATATCCTTACGTGCGGATGCATAAGCAAAGGCGCCCGTATCGGTCATCATGCCGGTATATATGCATTGCGCCATTCCGTATGTGACTGCATCAGGACCGGAGACTTTCGTGATGAGCCTGAATACAAGTTCCGATGTAGAGCACGCCTCGGGATGTGAAATAGCTACTGCAAACTCGTTTGAAGGCTGAGGATGATGGTCTATCAGCACCTTGGGAGCATCGCTGGCTGCTACAGCATGGCATGCATCACCTGTTCGGGTGAGGAGATTGAAATCGAGGCAGAAAAAGGCATCTGCAGCAGCAATAAGCCCGCATGCACGTTCCTTATCCACATCGTAGAATACGACATCAGCGGCACCAGGCAACCATGAAAGGAAATCGGGGAAAGCATTCGGGAGCACTACTGCACACTCCTTGCCAAGCAACTGCAGATAGCTGCAGAGTGCCAATGAGGAGCCAACTGCGTCTCCATCGGGATTCTTGTGGGCAAGAATAACAAAACGGTTGCCACGTTCAATGACCGAACGCACGGCTTCTATATTTTCCTGTAAAATCAATTCGTCAAGCATAAAAAAATGTAATTTATCACGAAGATACTAAAGAGTATGGTAAAAACCGCATGAAAAGATGATTTTTATCTGCCTTTCATGGGTATCATCCTGAAGCTGTCGCCCGAAGCAGAGAGCATTACGGCACCTATTTCGGAAATATCAACAGGTTCAATGCCCAACGCAGAACACTCACGCAGAATCCTCTCCCTGCTGCGTTTGTACAATGATGCATCAAGCACAACACAACCTGACGGATATGCCTCAACAAGTTCTTCCATGGGACCAAGAAATCCACGGCACAGGAGAACGACATCGGCAGGCATCACATACATATTGTCACGCCAATGCTCATTGTCGACCAGCCGTACCTTGAGCCCGCCGAACTGCAACAGTCCGTCGTTGAACGTTAGCTGCGGGTCGCAGTAGCTGCCGTTCACCCATTGTGGCAATGCAAGTTTCTCACGCTTGACAAACGGTGATGAGGAGTATTCATACTCAGCATCCAGTTGCGGTACAGCGGAAACAAGATAGTTGATGCCGCCGTCCGTTATGGCGTGCAGCAGAGGATTCTTGTTATTATTGTATATGATAAGGCCGTCGCCTTTTATACTCTCATGTGGCTGTAGCAACAGGAACAATACCATACAGACCGTACAACATGAAGAGAGAAGCAGCAGCCACTTCTTACGGACAACAAGACCGAACGCAAAGACAAAGAGAAGGACTGCCACGAAACATGCGCCTACCACATCAACAGCCGGCAAGGAGAGTGATGCCCCAGGCAATGAAGCAATGACACCCACCGTACCGTTCATTAAGGCAACCACCAACTTGAGCAACACAACAAGCGGTTGCTGCAGGAGTGGCAACCAGGAGAGAGCCCACACCGGCACTGCAAGAGACATGAGCACAAAGGCTAAAGGCACAACAATTATATTCGTCAGAAGGAAGTAAAGCGGGAAAACACCAAAATGACACCACACAAGAGGCAAAGTTCCTGCCTGAGCCGCCAATGAGACAATTATAAGATTCATGAAGTATCGGTATAGACGGCCATGGGCGTCAACGTTCAGCAGACGCTGTAGCGGAGGAACTAGAAACAGAATGGAAAGTACTGCCGCGAACGACAGCTGGAAACTGACATCGAACAACAGATGGGGCGAAACGACAAGCATCGCTATGGCTGCAAACGAGAGAGAACTGAGGCCCGAAGCATCCTGTTGCAGGCATCGTCCCAATGAGATAAGTGTAAAGAGTATTGCTGCACGCACTACCGACGGAGAGAGCCCCGTAACAAAGACAAAAGCCCACAGCAAAGATATGACCAGAGTCTCGCGCAGAATAGTTACAAGGCGTCCACGCCCACGCAACGGGAACAGCGTAAGAAGCAGCATGTAGAAGACTCCCAAATGCATACCCGACAATGCAAGTACATGACTTGCACCGGCTGCCGAATAACTCTCACGCAGTTCTTTAGGGAAGTCGCTTCTCTCACCAAGAGTCAATGCAGACAGCAATGCGAGTTCATCATCCTCAAAAGCCTGCTCTTTATACATTCCGACTATTGCAGTGCGGCACTTCAACGCCTGCATAGGCAAATCAAGTTCGGTTTCGCCCTCAATACTCCACTCGTCACGGCCTACATATACATACCCTGTGACACCTTTTATATAATAGAATTTCTCTACATCAAACTCTGCAGGATTACCGGCATTGGCAAATGGTAGGACAGCCGCCGTCAGACGAACATCGCTGCCTATTCCAAGTTCCTCAGCCTCAACACATCGAGGGAAATACAGGTATACCCTACCATTGCTACGGAGTGACGACGAAGAGAGTGAATCGCACAAAAAAAGGTCGGCAAGCACCTTTACTGTAGAGCCTTTTACTACAGGTTCTTCGCACAGCACTGCACGGTACTCATGTTTTTCATCGTTCCATTGCAGTGCCATATCACGTTCCCGGGCCTCATCGACAAAAAGCCCTGCGGACAACATCAGCAACGAAGCACCGAGACCGAACAGCCATTTGGGTGCAGATGCAGACATACCGAACGCCAAGGCAACCGCTGAGACAGCAGCCAACAGACAAACGTGCAGCGTGTCGACACTGCAATGCCAGCCAATGACAATACCTGCAACAAGCGGTATCGCAAGCCTGAAAAGTGGATTCTTCTTTAAAAAAGAGGTGACGTTCACAAGCGGAATCAGAGTGCACGCAATGCCGAAATCACAGCGTGCGGGTCGGCATCCTTGAATACGGCATTACCGGCCACAAGAGCATCGGAACCGGCCTCAGCAAGCAAAGCACCAGTAGAGGCATTAACACCACCGTCGACCTCAATCAGAGCCTTTGAGCCTGTAGAGTCAATGAGTTGGCGAAGTTCACGTACCTTGTTTACTGTATGAGGTATGAATTTCTGTCCACCAAAACCCGGGTTCACACTCATGAGCAGCACAAGGTCAAGTTCGCCAATGATATCCTTGAGCAGATGCACAGGAGTTGATGGATTCAGGGTTACACCCGCCATCATACCGGCATCCTTTATCTGGGTAACGGCGCGGTGAAGATGAGTACATGCTTCGTAATGGATATTCATTATGCGGGCATTGATATCCTTCATCGCAGGCAAATAGTTCATAGGGTTCACAACCATAAGGTGAACGTCAAGCGGCTTTTCACAAAGTTCTGCAACATACTTAAGAACAGGAGGACCGAACGAGAGATTGGGGACAAACACGCCGTCCATAATATCAACATGCAACCACTCAGCCTCACTGCTGTTTATCATTTTCAAATCCTCTTGCAAGTTGCCGAAATTTGCCGACAACAACGATGGAGAAACAATCTGCGCCATATAACAAATTTTAAATGAACGGCAACGTGCCGCCCTACCGCAATGCGAAGATAGTGCAAAGCATGTTGAAATGCAAAACTATAGTAAGAAAAAGTAAATAACCAGATACACTCAGCCATGACCAGTCAGGTTCCTGAAACGAAACCACCATCTGACCGCAACATCACATCAGTAACATCAAATTGATTTCTTATTAGGCTATATATCTTTGGTGCCCAAGTAGTTTCCATCAAAATCATAATAATCAAGCCCACTGGAACCGTCATTATAATAGAACTTGCCTGTTATATATCCCAAATTGGCGTACACTGAGATAGTACGATATTTTACATCGACAACCAATTTGCCGGAAGTGTCAACACAACCACAAATTACATTGGAACCGACCCAAGCAAAGCCATCCTCAAAATGACCGACATCGGCGTACTTGCATGGCACCACTTCTTTACCGCTTTCATCAACAAATCCCCATCTACCATTAAGCGAAACTCCCGCAAAGCCTCCGGCGAAAGAATGTATATTGTCATACTTACATTGAACCCTCACTTTACCGGTACTATCAACAATACCAAATTTCCCATCAAGTTTGACACGGACAAAGCCATTACTGAATTCTGCGACATAATCATACATACATGGAACAACCTCTTTGCCATACCTGTCAATAAAGCCCCATTTCTCATTGATACAGACACGCGCAAGGCCATTGTAGTGTTCACCGGCAACGTCATACTTGCAAGCCGTAACCTCATTGCCCGATTTATCAACATAGCCATATTGCTTATCGGGACAAATCACAGAAAGGCCATCAAAAAAATCACCGACACTTCTGTGTATACAAGGAATGACATTATTTCCGTTCATGTCAATAATACCCCATTTACCACCCAGGCAGACACGCGCGAATCCATCGGAAAAATCCTTAACTTCCTCATATATGCAAGGAGCCACCTCTTTACCGTGTTTTCCGACATAGCCCCATTTACCGGCAAGACGCACGCGCGCACAACCACCGGAAAAATATCTGGCCTCATCATATATGCAAGGGACGACCGTTTTACCGCGTTTGTCAACATAACCCCATTTGCCGGCAAGGCACACAGGAGCAAAACCACAGGAAAAATCTTTGACCTCCTCATACTTGCAAGGTACAGCCTCTTTGCCCAATTTGTCCACGAATCCCCATTTTTCATTGAGACAGACACGGACAAGGCCATCGGAAAATTCAGGATGCTCGTATTGGTAATGAGACCTGATTCTTCTCTTATCATATCTACAAGGAATGACCTCATTACCCTGTTTGTCAATAAAGCCCAATTTGCCACCACGATAGACACAAGCCATCCCTTCGCAGAAACTGCGGGCGTCATCATATACACATGGAACTATCTCTTTGCACAAACTGTCTATGTACCCCCATTTGTGGTCGAGACAGACACGCCTGAGTCCATCGGACAAATCGCCAATCTCGGTATATATACAAGGAACTACCTCCTCGCACTCACTGTTTATAAAGCCCCATTTCCCGTCAAGACAGACAGCAGTATAAGGGTCGCTGATACAAGAAAAGCGATCGTATTTTTTAAGAATCTCTACACGTTCGTCCACGCGCTGCACAACAAAAGAAGTGTCCTCCTCATCTTTTAGACGACTCTCAAAAACCTGGTCCAGAATAAAGTTAAACACTGTAAGCAATATGCAAACAGCGACGAACAGTGATAAAGCAACTTTATATTTCATTGTCGTAAACAGTTTATTCTCAATAACGGGAACAACAGCATCATACATAACACTCAAGGAAATCAAATGCTGTGTCCTTTATCTCGCCATCACCAAGATAGTTGCCGTCGAAATCGTAATAATGGAGTATATATGAATCTCCATCACTCTTCAATGCTGCGGACACGATACCTAGCCTCAGAAAAATGCGCACATGAAAGTACTTCGTTTCCACAACAACATCACCGGCTTTACCGACAATTCCCCATTTGCCATCCTGTTTTGCATGCGCAATACCACTGGTAAAGTTATATAAAGTGCTATAAGAACATGGAATGATCTCTTTACCCTCTTTGTCTATATAACCGTTCTTGTCTTTATAATCAACAGCCGCAATGCCATCTTTAAAAGACCATGCAACTCTATAAATGCATGGAATAACCTCATTGCCTGTTTTGTCAACATAGCCCCAGTCGCCAAAATACTTGACACATGCAAAACCTTCGGAAAAATCATTGACTGAAGAATACTTGAAAGGGACAATTTCGGTTCCACTGCTGTCGACAAATCCCCATTTTCCGTCAACTTTTACTCGCGCAAAACCTTCAACGAAGTCATAGACATCATCATACTTCATTGGAACAATCACTTTTCCATATTTGTCCACAAAACCCCATTTCCCTTTGAGACAGACACGCGCAAAATCACCAACAAATTCCATGGCATAATCGTACACGCAAGGAATGACCTCCTTGCACGTTTTATTAACGAAGCCCCACTTGCCGTTAATCTTAGCACGCGCAAGACCGTCAGAAAAATCCGAGAGAGCATCATGCACGCATGGAACGACAAGTTTTCCACTATTGTCAATAAAGCCCCACTTGCCATTCAGCTGCACACGCGCAAGACCCTCTTTGAAATCATAAGCATTATCATAACTGCAAGAGAAGGCGTCTTTACCGGTTTTGTCAACATACCACCATCGGCCTTCGGTCCTGACCACAGCAAGACCATTGGAAAAAGCACCGACAAAATCATTCACACAAGGAAGGAGTTCTTTGCCACATTTATCAACAACACCCCATTTCTCTTCGTTATAAACAGGGGCAAGACCGTCGGAAAAAGGCAATACATAATCATAACTGAGAGATACTACCTCATTGGCACAATTGTCAATAAAGCCCCAGCGGCCATTGTTCTTAACCCTTGCAACACCACAGGAGAAATTGTCCACATAATCATATATGCAAGGGATAACCTCGTTCCCGTCATTGTCGACAAAACCGAATTTATAATTCGAATATACACGGGAAAAACCTTCCGAACAATCCAGAACCGAACTGTATCTTCTTGCCAGTTCAAGGCGCTTCTCAACAGGAAGGGCACGCAGTGGAGAAACTTCACACATATCACCCATTTGTGCTATCGCATGCTCATAGTCATTGGTAAACTCATACGTAGAGCAATGACTTCCGCAACTGCATACTGCAACCAGTGTGCAAAAGAGAGTTGAGATGAGCAAATGGATATTATGTTTTTTCATGGCTACATGTTTAACAACCATACACTACAAGAATTCCAACAGGAAGAAGCCGGCTCTTATCCTGATTAAAGTTTTACACTCATCGCAGATATTGAAAAACCGCGTAACAAGTCCGCTACCGGCATACGTTTCTTGCCGGCCAACTGCACTTCGACGAGAGATACATATCCGCCCTCGACAGCAACCTTTACATATGATTTTCCATCGGTAACCAGTGTACCGCACTTCTTGTCATGGGCACATGGTTCCTTCGCCACCTCATAGACCTTCAAAGCCACCTCCTTGCCCTCTGCATCCACAAGTTCACACCACGCTGCAGGATATGGCGACATGCCACGTACGAAATCATATACCTGACCGACGTTTTTTGTCCAGTCAATGCGGCATGTGTCACGGAAAATCTTGGGTGCCGGACGCAGGTCGCACTCATTCTCGTACATTGCAGACTGCTCTACTACAGCTGCCTCACCGCGGACAATTGCCTCGACGGTGCGCACCACGGTATCACCACCCTGAAGCATGAGTTTGTCGTGCAGAGTGCCGGCATTATCATTCTCGTCAATAGCCACCACATCGCGGTAAATGACATCACCGGTATCGATCTCGTGTTTGAGGAAGAACGTTGTGACACCGGTCTCCTTGTCGCCGTTTATAATCGCCCAGTTGATTGGAGCCGCTCCGCGGTACTGCGGCAGCAATGATGCATGCAGGTTGAATGTTCCCAGACGCGGCATGTTCCACACGCTTTCGGGCAACATCCTGAAAGCAACCACAATCTGGAGATCGCCCCCCCACTCACGCAATGCACTCTGAAAAGTCTCATCCTTGAGTGATTCGGGCTGCAGGACCGGTAGATTCTCGGCTACCGCGAACTGTTTCACCGGACTCATGAGCAACTGGTTGCCGCGCTTGTTTATCATCTTGTCAGGCATTGTGACAACACCTACAATCTCATAGCCGCACTCACTGCATGAACGCTGTTTCTCGAGCAGGCGACGCAACGGTTCCACCGCAAAATCGGGGGTTCCAAGATATACAATTCTAAGTTTTTCCATAACAAATCATTAATCAGATGTAAACTCAAGGAGTGTCTTGCGGTATGCGGTAAACATTGCCGACTTTGAAATAAAGCCGATATACTCTCCATTTATATCCTCGACCGGCAGATTCCATGCACCACTCTCCTCGAACTTACGCATGACGGCCTCCATGGGTTCTTCGATACTGAGCCTGTCGGGGACTGCACGCATAAGCGTAGAAACCGAATATCGGTGATACAGTTCCTGGCGGAACATTATATGTCTTATATCATCGAGATATATTATACCTACAAGACGGTTGGCAGTATCAACTACCGGGAAGATGTTTCTTTTGGTCTTAGCGACGACAGCTGTCAGCTGTCCCAAATCCATATCCGGACTCACTCGCATGAAGTTCTTCTCAATGACATCGGAAACCTTGAGAATAGTAAGCACAGCCTGGTCCTTGTGGTGTGTAATGAGCTCTCCACGCTGGGCTAGACGCACTGCATAGATATTGTTCTTGTCGAATATTTTCACTGTAAGATATGAGCACACCGACACAATCATCAGCGGCAGGAAGAGTGAATAGCCACCTGTAAGCTCTGCAATAAGGAAAACTCCTGTCAAAGGAGCATGGAACACACCGGACATGAGTGCAGCCATTCCGAAGAGGGCAAAGTTCCTGTCCGAAACCGGTATCACGAAATCAAGCATGTTGCAGACACTCGCAAAAAGATATCCGGTCACGCAACCGAGGAAAAGGCTTGGTGCAAATATACCTCCACATCCGCCTCCACAGTTGGTAACAGTTGATGCTACCGCCTTAAAGAGTATAATGAAGAGCATATAGAAAAGAATGAACCTTGCATGTCCGTAGAAGAGAGAATTATCAAGGATAATATTCCCCGACTCGCCGTTTATAAGATTCGTGATTGTTTCGTATCCCTCGCCATATAGTGGCGGAAAAAGGAATATGAGGACACTCAGTATTCCGCCGCCGATAGCAAGCCTGGCATACGGATTGGAGAGTTTCTTGAATTGCCGTTCTATGGCTGTTGTCACATGGGTAAAATAGAGTGACACAAGACCACAGACAATACCGAGCAGCATTACATAAGGTACGCGTGCGAGATTGAAGGCGTCCTCCATGTGGAACTCGAACATCGCTTCCGTACCCATGAGAATGTATGAAAGGGTTGCTGCAGTAACGCTTGAGATAAGCAACGGTAGAAGTGAGGACATGGTAAGGTCAATCAACAAAACCTCAATGACAAATACCAGACCTGCAATAGGTGCCTTGAAGATACCCGACACGGCACCGGCCGCACCACAGCCGATAAGGAGCATCACAACCTTCTTCTCCATCTTGAAAAGGCTGCCCAGATTGGAGCCGATGGCCGAACCAGTCATTACAATCGGCGACTCGGCACCGACAGAACCACCGAAACCGATAGTAATACTACTGGCAAGCAGCGACGACCATGTATTGTGGGCACGTATCCTTCCCATACGGCACGATATTGCATAGAGGACCTTGGTTACACCATGACTGATGTCATCACGTACAATCTTGCGAATGAAGAGTCCTGTTATGAGGATACCTATTACGGGGTATAGCAGATATAGCCAGTTGAAGGTGTGGGGGTCGAAACCACCCGTCAGCAGATGCTGTATGAAATGGATAAGATGTTTAAGAGTGAAAGCGGCAAACGCCGAAAGGATTCCGACAACGAAACTCAGCACCAGGACAAACTGGTTCTGGGAAACATGCTTTTCGCGCCAATCGATAAAGCGGTCAAGCAGGCCTTTCTCTTTTTTACCGCCACTCATCACTCTCTTATCACAGTCACAGTACCGTTGGCCGTCAACTTGATTATACTTGAAGACTTGGCCTTGCCTTTCTCCTGTTGCTTGTAGCCAACGACATAATCTACAGCATCTATTATCTCCTGGCTTATCTCGCTGAAATTCTCGGGTGTAGGTTCACCGCTGATGTTTGCAGATGTGGATACCACCGGTTTCTGGAAACGGAAACAGAGTTCCTTGGAAAAGAGTTCCGAAGTAACGCGTATACCCACGCTGCCATCCTCGGCAACAAGAGCCGGTGCCACATTGCGTGCACCGTCATATATGATTGTCAACGGGTTTGTCGCAAGTTCAATAAGGTCCCATGCCACTGCAGGCACATCACCCACATAACGCGCCAGACGATCGGCGTTGTCTACAAGAAGGAGCATGGCCTTGCTGTCGGCACGCTTCTTTATCTCAAACACACGCTTCACGGCCTCGGCATTGGTAGAGTCACATCCGATTCCCCACACCGTGTCGGTAGGATAAAGGATAACACCACCCTTTCTCATCACCTCGACACACTTCTTTGCTTCGTCTGCTATTGTACCCATACTCTATATCTTTATTAGAATTCACTTGTAAAGTGGAAACGGATTGACTTGAAATCGTTCTGCGCCATCTGCAGCACATAGTTGCTGTCGGCAAGGAAGACATCACGTCCCTCGATATCCTTGGCCATATACTGGTACTTGCGTTTCTTGAAGTTCTCAAGCTCGGCTGGGTCATCACTCTCAATCCAGCATGCCTTATAGAGATTCACAGGCTCCCAACGGCACTTGGCATTGTATTCATTCTCGAGACGGTACTGTATAACTTCGAACTGCAACTGTCCCACGGTACCGATGAGTTTGCGTCCGTTATGCTGGTTCACGAAAAGCTGCGCTACACCCTCACCCATGAGCTGGTCGATACCCTTGGCCAACTGCTTGGTCTTCATCGGGTCGGCGTTCTCGATGTATTTGAACATCTCGGGAGAGAAACTTGGCAAGCCCTTGAAATGGAGCATCTCGCCCTCGGTAAGAGTATCACCTATCTTGAAGTTGCCGGTATCGGGCAGACCGATGATATCGCCAGGATATGCCTCCTCAATCGTACTCTTGCGCTGCGCCATGAACTGTGTGGGAGAAGAGAAACGCAAGTCCTTGCCAAGACGTATGTGACGGTAAGGAGTGTTGCGTACGAACTTTCCCGAGCATATTTTACAGAAGGCCACACATGAACGGTGGTTCGGGTCAATATTTGCTGTAATCTTGAAAATAAATCCGGTAAACTTGGAATCCTCAGGGTTTACCATACGTTCCACAGCCTGCACGGGACGTGGACTTGGAGCAATCTTTACAAAACAGTCGAGCAGTTCCTGAACTCCGAAGTTATTGAGTGCCGAACCAAAGAATACCGGAGCTACCTTTGCGTCAAGATAATCCTGTACATTGAACTCAGGGTATACTCCATCAACGAGTTCAAGGTCGGCACGCAGTTTGAAAGCAAGGTCCTCGCCGATATTCCTGTCGAGTTCCTCACTGTCAATGTCCACCTCGACTTTCTCGGTCACGCGCTGCTTGTTGGGTGTAAAAAGGTCAAGTTTCTGCTCATAGATATTATACACACCCTTGAAACGTGCACCCTGATCTATGGGCCAGCTGAGTGGGCGCACTGCTATCTGCAGTTCGCTTTCGAGTTCATCGAGCAGTTCAAACGGGTCACGACCTTCGCGGTCCATCTTGTTCACGTAGACAATTACGGGAGTGTTGCGCATACGACACACCTCCATGAGCTTACGGGTCTGGGTCTCCACACCCTTGGCACTGTCAACAACAATGATTACACTGTCCACAGCCGTAAGTGTGCGGAATGTATCCTCGGCAAAGTCCTGGTGACCCGGAGTATCGAGGATATTTATCTTGTAGCCATTATAATCGAACTCCATGACAGAGGTTGTAACAGAGATACCACGCTGTTTCTCAATCTCCATCCAGTCCGATGTGGCTGTTTTCTTTATCTTGTTCGACTTCACCGCACCGGCAACCTGAATCTGACCACCGAAAAGCAACAGTTTCTCGGTCAACGTAGTCTTTCCGGCATCAGGGTGCGAAATGATTGCAAATGTTCTTCTTCTTCCTATCTCTTCCTGTACACTCATTGTATAGCAGTTTTATCGTTTATTTCTTACATTAATTCATCTTCAAGATCAAGTTTACCCTCTTCGTCCTCCTTAAAATAGAGTGAAAGCATTGACACAAAACGGCTTATCTCAGCCGCTGCTTTCAAGGTACCCTCATTGATTTCACGTTTCTGCAGTTTCATCATCCACACGATGTAAAGAGCATCGAAACAGTTCTCAAGTTCACTCTTGTCACGCCCCTCACTCTTGGTGCGAAACTCCACAATGAAGGGCAACGCCTTATAATAAGCGGCTGAATAGAACGGAACCTTCTGCGATTTGAGCAGACGCTGATGCAAATCGGTGAGATTTATGATAACATTACGGTTTATTTGCAGATGACCGCACTCCTTGACACCCTCAAGGCGCATCATCTCAACAAGATTCCCGTACCACTCCACAGCCTCAGCATATTGTTCAGCAGGCAGATTGCAGGGTTCAATCAAAAGAGTCTTTATTTTCTCTACAGAAAGTTCATTGGCACGGATAATATCCTCCACCTGCCACATATACAGCAGATACTCTGCTATATTCTTTTTCCTAAGTTCACGTGATACAAACAAAGCAAAATATTTTTAGTGTAAAGACCAAACGCCGGTAGCAATGAGAATTGCTCCGACAACAGAGCCCACCATAACAGCTCCACCGATAACGCGGTTGATGACAAGTACCCCCTTTACATCGAAACGGGCACGCAGCGTATTTACAACAGATGTAATGAAAAGCCACCACAGCATTGCACCACCGAATATCGCAAGATAGCCAATGCACTGCAGATATGGATCCATTTCTGGAATCATAAAATTGAACGGTGTAAACAACGCCATGAAAAGCAGGACAATCATAGGATTGGACAAGGTTATGAAAAAGCCCGTCACTCCATTATGCAGCAGATTACTCTTGTTGCGGCTTACATTGCGTGTATTTTTCATAGGGTTTGTGCGGAAAGTATGCACTCCGAATATGAACATGATTATGGCACCTACAAGCTGCATCCAATAAATCGTAGATTCATTGCTTATGAAATCGTAAAGAAAAGAGAGACCATAACCCGTCAACAGCGCATACAGCAAATCGCTGAATGCCGCACCAGTACCGGTTATCAAGCCATATATACGCCCTTTATTGAGTGTACGCTGGACGCAAAGAACACCGACGGGCCCCATTGGAGCTGAGGCTACGATTCCTATGATAATACCCTTCAGAATGACATCTACGATTGTCATCTGAGAGACCATATTCTTAAAAACTTCATCCATATTGCAAATTTGCCACTTTTTTACGAAATAACCGCAACAGAATCAAGTTTTTTTTCACAGGCAGCGTAAATTATATTATAACCAACCAACAAGTGTAAAAAAACGGTTTACCCATTACCGTTCCGCGGCACACCCTCCCGCCCTCTGTCTCCAAGCAGCATAAGCAGGAAAATATCGGAAAACCCCATAAACACTAGGCAAAGACCAAGCAGAAAAGCAAGCATTGAAACCGTCGCAAAGGGGTTTGCAAAAAGCACAATCGAAGCCAGTGCCATAAGCAACGGAGAGAGTGCCATCCGCCAAGACACCGACGACGATTTACGCCGACGATAGAGAAAATAGAGCCTATAAAAAGAGGCTGCCAGAACAACTACAGCAAGAAGTTTAAAGAAGATATCTTCAAAAACCTCTGGAGAGAACAGTAACCATAGCCCCAAAGCCATGCTACCAATGTTTACTACAACCGAAAATGACAACATGCCACCACCTTGACGAACAAACATTATGCCGGCCAAAGAGATGAAAGCCGGAACAAAAAACAGGACACCGACCACCCGAATGAGCAAAGGCATGGTGCTTTCATTCATAAACACAAGCAGGACACCCACCAGAATAATCACAAGATTCCTTACAATATCACTTCTCATATCCCTTGTCTTTTACCAAAGAACACTGAAGAAGAACAATTGTTCAAAAGGACCAAATAGCACTTCTACTAGGGAATTTCTTTCACCAGCAAGGTAAACAGAACGCCATCATCATCATACTCCGCCCGATAATCGTGTTCATGTTCAGCCGCCACCCCTTTGACTGAAAGCAAAATCTCCCCTTTGGATGAGAGTTGAAAAGGTTTTATAAAAATATTATCCTTGTAGGTTCCGCCCACATTACCAACCAGTTTGAAAAGGGCTTCACACGAACACCAATACGCCAAGGCTCTTGCAGACGCATCTTCACCACACAGCAAAGACAAAAAGGAATCATTGACAAAACGGCGCGAAACAGCCATAGCATCACGCCCTACAAGTTCAACATCAATTCCGAACGGAGTTTTTTCAGAATATGCAAAAAGCGCATAGCCACGTGTGTGCGAAATGCTTATATACCCACAAGATTCATAGAGAAACGGTTTCCCGGCACCGTCATAGACAATGCGTGCCGCATCGCCACACACCCTTGCCAAAAGCAAGCGCACCGCAAGCCACTCTTTGCGGCGCTGTTCGCCACACAGAAGACGTGCTTCAACCGCATCACTGGGCGAGACCATAGAGAGAAGTTCTTCGCTGCCCTCCGTTATCTTCCACACCGCAACGGATGCGCCTCCCAATTCAAACTCACGATATAAAGGCATGGTCAATCAGTTTCAGCCTGCTCGACAGCCCCGACAGGCAAAGTAGCCTTGATTTTAACAATTCTATGCTTGTTTTTCTCAACCACCTCAAAAACGACTTCGTTGCACACAATCTTCTCATGCAGACGCGGAAATTCGCCCTTGACTTCGAGCAACAGTCCGGCCAAAGTATCGGCACCACCGGCAGCCTCTTCAAAGCCATCACTGTCAAGCGAGGCAATCTTGTAGAAATCGGAAAGCATCGTCTTACCATCGAAGAGATAGACATTCTCATCCAACTGCTCGTAAGAAGCCTCCGGTTCATCAAACTCATCGTTGATTTCACCAACAATCTCCTCAATGATATCCTCAAGCGTTATGAGCCCCGAAACACCCCCGAACTCGTCGACCACAATCGCCATATGCACCTTGACTGTCTGAAAATCGCACAGCAAATCATCGATTTTTCTTGTTTCGGGCACAAAATAAGGTTGACGCAAAAGCGACTGCCAACGGAAATTTGCGCCTTTATTCAGGTGTGGTATAAGGTCCTTTATGTACAGCACGCCACGGATGTCATCCTGTGTCTTGCCGTATACGGGGATACGCGAGTAAGCATTCTCGGCAGCGCATTTTAGAACCTCGGAATACGGAGCACGAATATCAAGCACCACCATGTCAAGCCTTGATGTCATGATATCCTTCACAGCCTCATCACCGAAGCGGATAATACCTTCAAGCATCTTCTTCTGCCCGGCAATCTCATTATTGTCGGTAAGTTCCAGCGCCTGTTCCAACTCGTCAACCGACAACAGATGATTTTTCTTAGACACCAGCCTTTGGGTAAACGTAGTCGAACGTACCAGAAATGTAGAAAAAGGAAGAAGCATCTTGGTTAGATAATAAAACTTGTTCGATGAGAAACGGGCAAATGCCAATGTATTGTTCTTTGAGTACAGTTTGGGCATAACCTCACCGAAGAGCAGAAGCAGGAATGTGAGCACTACCGTCAACAACAGAAATTCAAGCCACTCGCCACCCACCTTAAACTCCAACACACTCATAAAAAAGAAGTTGAGCAGCATTACAATTCCCACATTTACAAAATCATTGATTATGAGAATGGTTGCCAACAGACGTTCCGGATTGCCGAGCATCTCAAGAATGCGTTTGTCCTTGACCGACTTCGACTCGGATAGTTCATCAAGTTCTGTCCTTGTCAACGAAAAGAAAGCCAGTTCAGACCCTGAAGCAAATCCGGAACAGAAAAGTAAAAAAACAGCGACCACAAGCGCAACGACAGCCTCCGGCGAGGGCGACGAGACGCTTATGGGCAAATCAGAAGAAAGAATCTGCTCAATGGCAGCTAAAAATGTATCCAAAATTACCAGATTAAGTTAAAAAGGAGCACCGGTGGGATTCACCTCACCGCCAGGTGCTGTACCCGCCGTTCTTGAAGAAAGCATCTCCATTGTCTCGGCAAGAATCTCAGTACGGTAACGGCGTATACCGTTCTGGTCCTCATACGTATTGGTCCTTATCTTGCCCTCGATATATATGCGGTCACCTTTGTGGACATAGCGTTCAGCAACCTCGGCCAAACCTCCCCAAAGCACGACATTGTGCCACTCGGTCCTTTCGGGTACCTGTGTTCCGTTCTGGAGTGTATACGCACGTTCAGTAGTTGCAAGCACCATATTGGCAACTGCGACATTGCGGTCAAGATGACGCACATCGGGATCCTTGCCTACATTCCCTATTAGAATAACCTTATTGACAGACATATGCTTATTATTGGATTGAATGAAACATCATTACTTTTAAGTCGTGCAAAGTTAGCAAAATTGTATGCGCGAGTCAAGCATTTCATAATAATAATTACAACATTATCGGAAAGGCATCATGTGCATTACCAACGTCGGCTACATGGTCTGGACACAGAAGCGGAAGACAGAAAAACGCAAAACAGATTCCTGAAGCAGCCCGACGTAGCACTTTTTTCAAAAAAAAGTCCATAAATTTCGGAGAAAGAAAAAAAAGATATATATTTGCAACTCGAAATTAACACATTGACTTTTAATATAAATCACAAGGAAAGATGACAAAAGCAGAGATTGTAAATGAGATTGCGAAGAAGACAGGTATTGAGAAGTCTGTGGTTTTGACAACTGTAGAATCATTCATGGATGTTGTAAAGACATCTTTGTCTAATCAGGAACCGGTTTATTTGCGCGGATTCGGTAGTTTCATCATCAAGCACAGAGCTGAGAAAACAGCCCGTGACATCCACAAGGAGAAGACAATCACCATTCCGGCACACAACATTCCGGCTTTCAAGCCAGCAAAGACATTCGTAAACGATGTAAAAAAATAATAGTGATTAATTAATAAATTTGTAAATTATGCCAAGCGGAAAGAAAAAGAAAAGACATAAGATGTCTACGCACAAGCGTAAGAAAAGACTGAGAAAGAACAGACATAAGAACAAGTAATTCAGTCTGCGCAAACACAAAAAACAAACTTGCAGAACGTATCTATGGGCTTCAGGTTTGTTTTTTGTTTTAAAAGAAACTAAGGCAAAGGGTCATGCCTTTTTGAAAAGGACCCGCTAAACCTAAATATTAGTATAGTGACAAGCGAACTTATTGTAGATGTCCAGTCGCAAGGAATATCCATAGCCATTACCGAAGAGAAGCAGCTGGTGGAATTCCAACGCGAGGAACGGACCGAAACGTTCTCTGTAGGCAACATCTATCACGGGCGTGTAAAGAAAATAATGCCCGGACTGAATGCCTGCTTTGTAGATGTCGGTTCCGAGAAAGAGGCATTCCTGCACTATTCCGATTTAGGTCCACAATTCTACTCTCTTCAAAAATACCTTAAACAGGTCACAAGCGACCGCAAAAAGGACTTCCCGATAGCGAAGGCATCAATAATGCCCGAGAAGAAGAAGGAAGGAAACATTTCCGAAGCATTGCAGACGGGGCAGGAGATTTTGGTACAGATTACCAAGGAGCCAATAAACACCAAGGGCCCAAGACTTACCTGCGAATTATCGTTTGCCGGACGTTTTTTGATACTTATACCCTTTGAGGACAAAGTATCGGTATCATCAAAGATAAAGTCCCCCGAGGAACGCACACGCCTAAAACAGTTGCTGCAGAGCATAAAACCGAAGAACTTCGGAATCATCGTGCGCACTGTAGCCGAAGGCAAAAGAGTTGCAGAGCTTGACAGCGAACTGCGCACACTTGTAAGCAGTTGGGAAGCACTCGTGGGAAAGGTGCAGAAGAGCACCAAGCCACCTACAATGGTTCACGAAGAGTCGGACAGAACACTGGCTCTGCTACGCGACCTTTTCAACCCGTCGTACGAGAGCATACACGTGAACAACATTGAGGTATACAAGAGAATCAGGGATTACGTCTCTATCATTGCTCCTGAAAGCGTAGACATCATCAAGCTCTACAGAGGAGAGAATCCCATATTCGACCACTTCGGAATAACGAAACAGATAAAATCCTCATTCGGCAGGATTGTATCGTTCAAAGGCGGAGCTTACCTTGTAATAGAGCACACCGAGGCACTACACGTCATTGACGTGAACAGCGGCAACAGAGCACGCAACAACGCCAGCAACCAAGAGGAGAACGCACTTGAGGTAAACCTTGGAGCTGCAGATGAGCTCGCACGCCAGCTACGCCTCAGAGACATGGGAGGTATCATCGTCGTTGACTTCATCGACATGGACAAGGCCGAGCATCGTCAGGCTCTTTACGAGAGAATGACCGAGAACATGGGACGCGACAGGGCAAAACACAACATTCTGCCATTGAGCAAATTCGGCCTCATGCAGATTACACGCCAGCGAGTGCGTCCGGCAACAGACCTCGAAGTAGAAGAAAGTTGTCCCGTATGCCACGGCAAAGGAAAGATACAGCCATCGGTACTCTTTACCGAGGCATTGGAGAGTAAGATTGAAATACTTGTGAACACCATTGGGGTAAAGAAGTTCAAACTGCATGTACACCCCTATGTAGAGGCCTACATAAAGCAGGGATTCATTTCACTCCTGCGCAAATGGCAGTTCAAGTACGGAATGGGAATACGTGTCATCGCAGACCAGAAACTCTCCTATCTTGAGTATCATTTCTATGACAAGGAGGGCAACGAGGTCGACATGAAAGAGGAATCAGAAATCAAGAAATGACCGCAGCAATGTAGTCAAACCTTTAAAAAGTGCGGTGGATTGAATCCACCGCACTTTTTTATCCATAATACCATACATACATAACCTGCATCATACAAAAAAGTGGGCGACCCAAAAGAAAAACGGGACGCCCACTTTTGTCATGAGATTGAATAAAAAGAGTTATTTTTAGGCGTGCGAAGCCTGAAAAAGCGGAACCGACGCTGCACGCGAGAGCAGAGAATGCTTGCATTCTATGCCGAGCAGCGAGGAGGAAAAGCCACTTTAGTGGATTAATTTACTAAGCGTAAATGAGCATTTTGAGGGCGAGCACAACAACAAAAGAGCCTTTTTAGTCATCCTCATCTGTTATAGGAATCAATGGAGTTATCAAATACCCATAGCCTGCTTCATTGCCTCGATAGTTTCATCAGCCTTGGCACAAGCATCGGCATAGCAGTTGCGGCAACCCATCTTGCCTTTAGCCTCCATGTAGAACTTGATCTTAGGCTCAGTACCTGAAGGACGGACAGAAACCTTGTTGCCACTCTCTGTAAAATATTGCAGAACGTTTGATGGTTCCGGCATATCAATATCGGTAACATTGCCCTCGGCGTCGGTCTGCTTCATCGCCTTGAAATCCTTGTAGCATACAACCTTCTCGCCAGCCATCTCCTTGAGTGGATTAGCACGGAAGTTCTCCATCATCTGACGTATTTCGTCGGCACCACTCTTACCGGGTTTCACAACATTGACTGTAACCTCCTTAGAGAAACCGTACTCGACATAGATATCCATAAGCAGTTCATAAAGACCCTTACCATTGTCCTTTGCCCATGCTGCAACCTCGGCAATAAGGCTGCAAGCCGATACAGAATCCTTGTCGCGGCAGAAATCCTCGGCCAAGAAGCCGAAACTTTCCTCGCCACCACCGATATACTTCGCAACACCCTCGTTATCACGGATAACCTTGGCAATCCACTTGAAACCGGTATAGCAGTCATACATCTTGATATTGTTCTTCTCGGCAATATTCTTGATAACCTCGGTTGTAACGATTGTCTTGACAACAAACTCCTTGCCGGTCATCTTACCAAGTTTTGTATACTGTGTAATGATGTAGTAGAGGAACATCATACATGTCTGGTTACCGTTGATAATAACCCACTCACCGTTACTGTCCTTGCATGCGATTGCCAAACGGTCTGCATCCGGGTCAGAAGCCATAACCAGGTCGGCATCAATCTTCTTCGCAAGATTCACAGCCATTGTCATTGCCTCAGGGTTCTCGGGGTTAGGCGAAACCACTGTGGGGAAGTTTCCGTCCTTTATCATCTGTTCCTCTACGCAATGGATATTCTCAAAGCCCCATTTGCGCAACGAAGCAGGAATGAGCACGCGGCCGCAACCATGGATTGGAGTGTAGACAATCTTCAGGTCCTTGTGGCGTTCAATGACTTCAGGATCAATTGAGAGAGTCTTCACCTGCTCAAGGAATGCATTGTCAATCTCCTCACCAATAACCTCAATGAGTGCAGGGTTACCCTGGAACTTGATATCCTCGACCTTCACACTCTCAACATGCTTGATTGTGTTCACATCGTGTGGAGCAAGCATCTGCGCACCGTCATCCCAATAAGCCTTGTAGCCATTGTACTCCTTGGGGTTGTGGCTGGCTGTAATGTTCACACCACTCTGACAGCCCAGATAGCGGATTGCAAATGAGATTTCAGGTGTAGGGCGAAGGTCCTCGAAAAGATATACCTTGATACCGTTTGCCGAGAAGATGTTTGCCGAAATCTCTGCAAACAGACGGCTGTTATTACGGCAGTCATGGCCTACGACAACCGAAATCTGCTCCTTATCCTTGAAGCACCCGTTCAGATAGTTGGCCAGACCCTGTGTAGCCTTGCCTACTGTGTAGATATTCATACGGTTGCTACCTGCGCCCATAATA
This sequence comes from Bacteroidaceae bacterium, assembly GCA_045634085.1. Taxonomy (GTDB): domain Bacteria; phylum Bacteroidota; class Bacteroidia; order Bacteroidales; family Bacteroidaceae; genus HGM04593. Next base: position 10,760 of record JAZQZM010000044.1, on the reverse strand, counting down.
CCGCGCAAGCCGCCTGTACCGAACTCAAGTTCACGATAGAAAGCATCAATAAGAGGAGTCTTGTCTTCATTCTCGAGCATAGCCTTCACCTCTTTCTGTGTCTCTTCGTCAAATGCAGGAGAAAGCCACTCTGTAGCCTTTTCCGTTACCATCTTAATCAAATCCTGTTCCATAGATTATATTAGTCATTAAGTTTATGTCGGAATAACAATCATGCAAATATAATTAATTATTCAAACAAAAAACAATTATACCGTTATTTTGATTCGGGCATCAGATATTTGTCACCAGTCTGCTCAACAACCTGCTTCCAATATCCTTCGGGATAACCCGGGCGTACGAGTCTGCCACCACGACCGGTTCTTCCACGGTCAAGGCTGCCGTCCTTGCATTCACTCTTCACTACAAAGTCGTTGTACTTCACAATTATCTTCTCGCCGAACTTCTTCCACTCGGCAAGCGCAGTCTCGGCACACGCCGCAGTGCAGTCGGTCAATATCTCAATTGCATACTTTGGCGAGGTACCTATTGCTGCAAGTGCCTTTGCTTCGGCCTTTCCGCTCTCCTGGAAGATAGCATACTCCAGCGAAGCCTGCACACTCTTCATGTCATCAATTACCAACGAATACTTTGGATAAATCATATTCGCAACCCAGTTGAACACCCAGAACGAAGATTTCCATGAAAACTCAAGAGGGTCGGCATAGCACTCCTTGTAACAGTCGGGCACCGCGGTTGCACAGCAATATACCGGAGTAAACACCACCATATTTGCATCATCGGTACCGAACCACATGACACCACCCACTGCATCGGGCATCCAGCTACGCAACTGCGCCACAAAGGTGAATGCAGTCTGGAACGTAGAGATTGGGCGTTCGTTGAAATACTCCTTGCCATCAACCTTGAAACTCAATGGAGACGGACGGTATGGCATACAGTAAGGACCTGCACCAAGGTCAGTTGTCACGTCGAATGGAGTACCCTCATAGTGGTCGCGCATGCCACGCTGCACATCATGAAGCGACAATTTGGCCTTTGGTTTCATATAAAGAGGCATAGGCTCCGCAGTAGGGTCACCCGAAGCCCACGCAAGATACTTTGTCATATCCTCCTCGCCGAACATATTGAAGAAACTCCACACACGTGCGTCGCAGTAACGGAGACCACCGAAGTCGGCAGGGCAATATGCCGCAGCGAAATCAAAGTCCTCGTCCTTGCCATTGAAGTATCCCATCTTACGGGCAAACTTGATGACATCCTTTGAATAGCGCACGTTCTCCTTGTCTTTCATGTCGAACTTGCGGATACGCGCCTGATTTGCATGAGCCGAGATACAGTCATCGGGAATGCGCACTGCAACCCATACGGCACCTTTCTCCTTGCCGCCCTTGCCCACCATTTCAAGAATCCAGGCCTCGTTCTCGTCAGCAATTGAAAAACTCTCACCACTGCTGTAGTATCCATACTCAGCAACAAGGGATGTCATTACATCAATGGCTTCGCGTGCAGTACGCGAACGCTGCAATGCAATATAGATGAGACTGCCGTAATCAATTAGACCTGTTGTATCAACAAGTTCCTCGCGGCCACCGAAAGTAGTCTCGGCAATGGCTACCTGATACTCATTGATATTGCCCAATACATTGTATGTACGATGCGCCTCCGGGATCTGTCCAAGATAATTTCCTGTATCCCAGTTGTAGATGTCACGCATTGTACCCTCAGGGTGCACCGCAGCAGGGAAATGAGCAACAAAACCACTCATGCCATAACTGTCGGCACTGTAGGAGATAAACACTGAGCCGTCGGCCGAAGCCTTCTTGCCCACAAGAAAATTGGTACATGCATCCGATGCCGAGCACCAGCAGACCAGCACCATCAATAAAATTCCGATTCTTTTCATAGTATCATTCAATTTATGTCATTATTAATAGTTTATCCTTTTTTCGCACACAGAGACATTGCCACAGGCATCGGTGACTTCAAGCCTTAAAAGATGCTTACCACGGCGTACATTCTCTTTTCTAAGGTCAAGTTCCAGACGTCTGTTCTTACTGCTATAACTGAACAGAATGAAATTCCCGTCCAGCGTTCCACGGAACGACTTTACCGATGTCTCCTTTTCGCTGACAGAAAACACTACCTTGCCGTTACGCATCCAAGTTTTCTCCTTCACAGGAGTGAGTTTGGGAGCAACGGTATCCACTGCAACCTCAAAACACCCAAGGGAGCTCACATCGGCCGTTACCCAACCGTTTTCATATATTCCACCTACGGCATAACCGCCTTTCTTTGTCACACTTCTTATGTAAAGCTTTGAACTGTCTGCAACCACACTATCGGCCTTTAACGAAAGTTTTGCACCAGCCACAAGCGGCAGTATTTCATTACCGAAAGAATACCTTGCGGACAAGCCGTACTCCCCATCAGTGACAACAACATCAAGCATCGCATCCTCAAAGAGTTCACCTGCCGGAATACACAAACGCATACCGTCGCGTTCAACCGTATTGTTCAGTCCCCAATACAAGCGATGTTCATAAACAGGTTCAGGAATCTCCTGCGGTTTTCCACACACAACAATCTTATAACTGTTGCTGTTGCCATGATAATCAGCAAGACGGCACACAACCTCGTAAGGGCGTTCTTCACAGACATCAACCCAACCGTTACTGCCATTCGCAGAGAGCATGCGCAAAGGATTATTCTCAAAGACATACAGGCGCTGGAACCACTCCCCGTCATTCACATAGCGATTGTAATCGGTCCAACCGTTTATAAGCCTGTTCTCCTTGAACGAGAAACAGTCGGCACAACTTGAAAAACAGAGTTCGCCATCCACTTCAAGTTCTATCCGATGCACACCGTACTTATTGTTTGTAGCATCCATGTAATCAATGGCCTGTATTCCGAAACCAATCCTGCCCCATGCCTCAATGGTATCACCAACCACTCCGTTCCTTATGCCGTAGATCTTGGATGTAGCCACGGAATCTACCACACCGGCCCCAGGGTATGAATATACAGCCAGTTTAGAGGCTGCCGGCGCGCGACTATCCTTTAGCATGCCAGAATAGAACACCATCGGGTCATACAGTTCATCACCCTCACTGTTACGTATCTCAAAATGCAGATGCGGGCCGAACGAATAGCCGCTATTGCCTGAATACGCCAGAAACTCGCCTTTCTTTACCTTGAACTCATCTGTGCCAAAAGTAATATCCACCGCAAAAGACTCTTTCTCATATTGAGCCTCACTTATCCTCTTTGCAACCCCTGCAGGAAAAGCGTCAAGATGAGCATACACTGTCATATAGCCGTTCTCGTGCAACACGTAAAGCGCCTGTCCATACCCACCCGTCTGGACTGATGCACGCACTATGCTGCCATCGGCAACACATTTTATAGATTTCCCCACCACCCCTTGCGTCTTGAAATCAAGCCCCGAATGGAAATGGTTCGACCTGAGTTCTCCAAAATTACCACTCAGCAAGAGTTCAAAATCGAACGGCGCACAGAAAGTGCTGTCATTCTGGGCCAGCAAAGAAAAAACTGCAAGCAGAAACGCAAATATAGAAACAACAACTCTTTTCATCATTTTCTTTTAATGACTCCAATTATCTTGCCCGCAAGACGGGATACAGACTCCGGAATGACCGAGAGGCGGCTGAACATATACATTGTCACAGCCAATGAGAGCAGGACACATACAATACCAGAGAACCAATAAAGCCAGCCGTCATACGGCAGCCTTGCTGCAACAACAGCAAGCACAAACAACGGCATCTGCAGCATAAAGCAGAGCACAAGGTTCTGGGACAGCCTCATCCCATACTTGAAACGGGTCACGGAATATACCAGTGCAAAATCGAGCACATGCAAGAGTGCGATACCGACACCCACACCGGCAAGTCCCTTATACAGATATCCACCGACAATAAGTGCAACAAACATGATATTGTACAAGGCCTCCATAAGCACGAAGGTCAAGGTGTCATTCTTTGCCAAAGAGAGGAACGAAAGCGGAAATGTCATCGCACGCATGAACATGCCGAACATGGCAAACTGCGCCATTGCTACCGCCGGCATAAAGTCGCTTTTGTAGAACAACGGCACAAGCAGCGGCATTGCAACGACAAATGCCATGAGCAACGGCGACTGTACAAGTAACTGCACCTCGGCCTGCTCATTTATCATTCCGTTGCGTTCTTCAATTTTTGAAACCACGCCCGAGAGACGCGGATAAAATTCCGAATCGAGTGCTGCAAAAAGCATACCTGGCAGTATGGTAATCATCATGAAGCCGGCACTGAAAAGCCCTGCTGTATCACCGTCGCCGATATCAGACAGCAAAGCACACACCAGCCACATTGAAAAAGACGTGAATATAGACGAAAAGATATAACCTGCACCCATTTTCACCATATCAAGCCCCTCACGCAACAAAGAAATAGAAAACGGCGATACACGGTACTTATAATGCGGAACGGCAAACCAAAGCAGCAGACACATCTGCAAAAAAGCAGTAATTAGAATGGCCGGGAATATGCCACCGATTCCAACAAGGAAATATGCCGGTACAGCAATAAATACCGATATGAGTGACGTGAGCAGGGTGTAGAGGGCCATTTTATTCAATCGTCTGGTACCACGCAGGACAGCAATCTCACCATTTGAAACCGACATGAAGAAAACGACCGGTGAAAGCATCATTATTCGCGGCATGTAGTAAGCACTCGACTCCTCGAACATCCAATCGCTTATAAGCGGAGTAAGCAGAAGCATTATCAGCATACCGACTACTCCCGTCAGGAAGGCAATACTTCTGGCAACTTTCACACACCGTTCAACAGCAGCCTCATCACCATTCTCATAAGTATCGGAAATCTTACGCACTGCACTGAAGGCCAGACTCAGTCCTGTTCCATCACTGAACATCTGCACAGTCCTGTTCGACAATGCTATTATCGATTGCCCTGCAACACCAAGCAATACGCTTGCCACCTTAGTACGCAACATATTAAGGAGCACGGACAAGCCGTGGGCACCGCCGAAGATGCCCAGATACTTTATAGTACGTCCGTAAGCCGGCCTGTTATCCTTGTCTTGTACCTCCTTAACCATCTGAATAAGAACGTTGCACACATAGGCAACTATTATTTGCGAAGATAGTAAAAAATAACGAATCCCGAACCGCATGGCTGCACAAAAAGGCAAACTACGGAAATAAATTACAAGCACAGAATAAATACAGCCTTTTTATCGGAACATTTGAGGTAATTTATTATCTTTGCGGTAAACCGCGAAAACAGAAGGTATGCTCAGCATGACATGCTGACATGCACAGGCATTAACAGAGACAGAGAGAACCAATGAAACTAAGTATCATAGTACCGGTATACAAAGTAAGACGCCACCTGCAAAGATGCATCGAAAGCATTCTACAGCAGACGTACACAGACTATGAACTTATACTTGTTGATGACGGTTCACCCGACAGTTGCGGCGCAATATGCGACCGTTACGCCCAGGAGTGCGACAAAGTAAGGGTCATACACAAGAAGAACGGTGGCCTGTCATCGGCACGTAACGCCGGAATAGCGGCAGCAAGAGGCGAATACATCACATTCGTCGACGGCGATGACGCCGTTGCCTCGGGCACCTACTACTACAACATGAACATCCTACGCGCCAACCCCGACATCGACATTCTTGAATATCCTATCATTTCGCACTACGAATCACCAAAGAGCAAGGTAATCTCGTTCAAGCCCGAGAAGATATCCGGCAACGAGAACATCTTCAAGGATTGGATAAGACGCGAAGGATATGAGCACTGCTTTGCATGCAACAAGATATACCGCGCCGACATGTTCATGTTCGTACGCTACCCCGAGGGGGAGGTTTTCGAAGACACCCTCATCACGCCGATACTTTTCAGCAGCAGCGAAAACGTATACTATTCCGACTGTGGATTCTACTATTACTACGACAACGAAGGCAGCATCAGCAACCACCACTCGTTCAACTCATACTTTTTCCTGTTCCGCAACCTTGCGACCCTTTACGAAAAATGCGCAGCGATACCCGAACTGAAACAGCACTCCAACAGGATACTCCTGCGTTGTATTGACAACCTCGTAGACCTGCGACGTTGCTCGGACTGCGACAAGAAGGGAATAGCGGAGGCAAATGCGCTTGTCAGCAAGCACGGCATAACCTTAAGTACACTCTACAACATGGAACTTGACATAAAGCAGAAAATCAAATATACAGTATTCGCGATATTCGGTTCAAGAATCCACAGTTTCCTGCTTGCAACAGTCCACAAAAAACTTACCTGACCATGCTGTTATCCGTAGTAATACCGCATTACAACATCCCAAAAGAACTGCTGACAGCATGCATTGACAGCATAACAGGCCAAGGAATACCTGATGACAGCTACGAAATCATCATAATAGATGACGAATCAGAGGAATTCCCGGAATGGGTATGCGAGAAATACAGCAAACAAAACATCAGACTCATAAGAAACCCGCACGGCGGTCCCGGAGCAGCACGCAACAGAGGAATAGACGAGGCGAAAGGCAGATACATACAGTTCGTTGACGCCGACGACTATCTGTTACAGAACGGTCAAATGGCACAATGCCTCGCCATACTCGAAGAACAGAACCCGCAGATACTCCGCTTCACATACAAAGTCAAGACCGGTTCCAAGAAAGAGCAGGCGCCACAGCACAGACGTGTAAAGTTTTGCGACATCACCTGCGGGGCGGCATTCATGCGCAACAACAATCTCAGCGGCAGTCCATGCACATTCTTTTTTCAGAAAGAGTTGGCGACCGGCAATAATGTCTGGTTCAGTCCGAACATATTCCACGAGGACGAGGAGTTCAACACCAAACTACATTACCACGCGCAGACGCTTATTGAGAGTGACGCCACACTCTACTGTTACTGCATAAGAGAGGGGTCAACTACAGCCAACAGTTCAAAAGAGTTTGAGGCAAAACGGATAGAAGACTTCCTCACCATAATAGAAAAATTAGCCACATTCCGGGAAGAGAACCACACTACAGCCAGCAGCACACAACGCGCAGGAATAACCCACAAACTGGACATGCTTGCAGTCGATGCCATACTGAACATGATGTACGACGGCAGAAAGGCCGGCGATATATACACTACATGCAGAACAAGGCTTGAGCCACTGGGGCTGTTCCCGCTACAAAAAGCATCATATTCTTACAAATACAGGATATTCCGCCGTCTTGCCAACACCCCGACGGGCATGAGAATGCTGCGCGCGATAATACCGGACCACAAACCAACCAAAAGATGAAGATACTACTGATAGGCGAATACAGCAACGTGCACTGGACACTAGCCGAGGGATTGCGTTCCCTTGGACACACAGTATGCGTAATCAGCAACGGTGACTTCTGGAAGGACTACAGACGCGACATTTCACTAACACGCAGATACACCAGGCTTGGCGGACTGAGTTACATGCTCAAGACATATGCACTGTTACCGAAACTGCGCGGATATGACGTCGTACAGTTCATCAACCCGATGTTCCTGGAAATCAAGGCCGAACGTATAGCGCCCATATACCGTTATCTCAAGAGACACAACAAGAAAGTGTTCTTGGGAGCATTCGGCATGGACGCCTACTGGGTAGAGGCTTGCACACGCAGACCACGCACATTCCGTTACTCCGACTTCAACATTGGAGAAAAGGATATCCTAAACAACTACACCCGCGAACAGGCCACCGATTGGCAAGGGACGGCTAAAGCAATACTCAACCGCGAGATTGCAAGCACATGTAACGGCATAATTGCCGGACTGTACGAATACCATGAAGCATACAAGGGAACACATGCCGACAAGCTGACATACATACCCTTCCCCATCCCCAACAGCCAGGAAACAGTAACTTATTATGACGGCAAGCGCAAAATAAAGTTCTTTATCGGCATCCAGAAAGAACGCAGCACATACAAAGGTACCGACATCATGCTCCGCGCCCTTGAACGCATAGTTGCAGACAACCCCGCAGAGTGCGAAATGCTCAAGGCAGAAAGTGTTCCGTTTGAACAATACACCCGGATGATACACGATTGTGACATCCTCCTTGACCAACTTTACGGATACTCACCCGCAATGAATGCACTGCTTGCAATGTCAAAAGGAAAAGTTGTCGTCGGTGGCGCCGAACCAGAATGTTACGAAATCCTATGTGAAGAGACATTGCGCCCAATGGTGAACGTAATACCAAGCGAGCAGAATGTATATGAAAAGCTAGAATGGCTCATCAAGAACAGGACACATATTGCCACCATGCAGCAGCAGAGCATAGAATTTGTCGAGAAACATCACAACCCGGTAAAAGTGGCAGAACGATATGTCGCGTTCTGGAAGATGATGTAACCCACAGACTCTTCAAGACCCGCAGTTCCCCCGAATCAGAACCCGACAGAATCCCGGCAACAGCAACGCCAAGTGATATATATTTGAAATCAGGCATTGAATTTGTAAAATAAACATTATATATTTGCGCAGCACTAAACATATAAACTATGGCAAAGAAATTGAGCAAGAAACTCATTAAAGAACAATGGGAAGAATACCTTGGCGAATACAACCAAGAAACGATTCTACTATACAGAGAATTGGGAGATCTTATTTTTCTACACCATCATAGCGACCTTGCTGATTCCATTGCAACATATGGCGAAGACGCCATAAACAAAATTAACGAAGAGATAATCCCTACATTCAAGAAGAACAGAGAAGCAATCAGGAAATTGTTTAATCTTCTTGGAGAAAACAAGAACTGCAAGAATTGGGATTTGCAGAAAAGATATAATTTCATAGCGACACATCAACCGCCAAGCGAAGAGGAAGAAATCAAGAGCAATATAACTGAAGCTATTGAAAATGCTTTAAGGTGGGATATTGGAGAACATCATTTATATTCTTGCATCCCGTTAGAAGACAATCGATTCAATTTTGAAATTGGTTGGTTAAAAGATGAAGACGGTGAAATTCTGGGAATACACAAGTATTTTGGGACAACAGTTGAAGAGTTCCTTAAAAATGAGTTTGGAACTAATAACAAAAACGATATCATCACAACCATCATCTACATTTTAACACACTGGTTAAACGAGTATAAGATAAGCGATATCCATTCAACAACACCTTCGCAAGAGTGGATTGATTTGGCTATTGAATTCAAATGCACCAAAAGAACTTATATTGATAAAGAATTTGAAGACGCTGAATAATCAAACACGCATGTTATGGAAGACAACACTAAGATTGCTTTAACCACCCAACAAAAAAAGTTGATAGCCGAGTTCAAGGAGCTATTGGAGAAAATGGAAAAAGAGAATATCGGCATCGTTGGCGAATTAAACTATTTCTCAAAATGGGAAAAGCACTATTTATATCTGCAGCTATTCAACAGGCAAGAGGTCGAAAGCTTAGAAAAATTCTGCAGCATTGAAGAAGTTGATGAAGAGAATGAACCTTTTATTGTAAATGGCAAAGATGTTGAAAAAGTTGAATTGCCAATAATGGATGTAATAAACACTTCCGATTCTTACGAAAGCGAATGTTACACAATCTGGTTCAAGGATTCTGAACTTTAGGAGGGCCTTTCAAACTCTTGATGCTACAATGGTAATAGAATAATCCGAAAGACGGAAAGCGTATTGATGATTATCTTCTGTTATTTGTGATAACACAACACTACCTGTTAGATATATAAATAGCCGGCCTACATTAGCTAGCCGGCTATTTATATATACTTTGTTTCAATCGACATCTTATTCAAAGGCGCCACTGATAACTACTTTTACTATTATTCTCAAATTCTCAAATTCTCAAATTCTTCATCATCTGTATCTTCAAAAATGAGAATTTCTTTAAAATTTTCGTCCATTACATATCTATAATTTCCAATAGTAGAATATCCTCCTTTGGTTTTACATCTAAATCGATGTTTTACTTCCCAACCGACAATTTTTTCTGTATCTACAGTTTGTAAAGTATCTTTTAAACTTTTGGCAGTTGACTTTGCTAAGTCAAAAAAAGTTGCCATTTTTTCCTTTATTTCTTCTTCTTTTTTTAAGGTAATAATATAGCAGTTGACCCAATGTTGACATTATTCGCGAATCTGTCATCCTGACCATACCTTAATGAAAACATTAAAAGATGTTCTCGATGAGTGTAGCGAACCAACGGTCGACGCCCGAAGGGGCTAAAGTCAATGGATCTCATAACCACGCAGAACAGAGATACTTCGCTTTGCTCATACGTGTTGTTGAGGGCTTGCCCGAAAAATGACAGTGACCGCAGGTCAACTTCTATATTATTGCTTAAAATAAACAATGGAGATTATGCTGGCATAATCTCCATTGTTATGTTTAAAACAAAACTTCCAATAATATTATTACAAGAGAAAATCCTTCAACTCCTCCTGCAAGCTGTGCCTTGTCAAGAAGATTCTGCTTTTTACAGTACCTAAAGGCAATGATAACTTATCGGCAATTTCACGATATTTGAATCCCGAAACAAACATAGAAAACGGAATCCTGTAATTATCGGGCAACGAGTTCAAGACACGATAAAGTTCCTTTCGGTCATAATCATTCTCAGTTATGGAATCCTTTGTCAACTGAGTACTGTCAATATTATACAGATTATCAGTATAATCGACAAATGTCTGTTCACGCGTA
>JAZQZM010000043.1:0-1976 GCA_045634085.1 Bacteroidaceae bacterium | reverse complement strand
AACAATGTTAGGGGCTCTGTTAAGAATTGTTAATGCTTATTGTCGTAGCGTAGCAAAAAAAGTCCATGCGAATACAATATACGATTACTATTCTCGTTATTTATGCGAATAAAATGGTTAAATTAAAGAATGAAGCAGATTGTAATTTCAGAGAGAGTTGAGGCGTTGCTCGCGCGTACGGCGGCGATGCTTCGGGGTGAGGCGATAACAACATCCTTCAGCGACAGGCTCGCAATAGAGCTACTGGCCGACGAGACCACACAAGCGCACCGCATACTCTGTAACCTTGCGGGAGAGAGTGGACTAAATGCGCTTATGCGCCGCATAATAGGCGGAATAATCGGGCAGGCGCGGGATGAGGCGTTGTTGCCCGAGTGTCACTATGGCGATATGTGCGCTTCGATTGATGCGATGCTCGCCCCCGCGGAGGTGGACACGGTGCACCTGCTCTACGCCATAGCGATGGACTCTACGACGCTAACATCGCAGGCGCTGTTTAGCTACGGCATAACGGCAGAGGATATACTTCGTGCTATGGAGCGCGACAAGCGGAGTACCCCGCAAATAACTGAAGAGCCCCGCGTCGATGGGGGTGCCGATGTGGAGCAGCATCTGCGCACCCTGCTCGATGCACTTGGCCACAAGCGCTGTGTGCTGATTGTCGTGGATGACAAAGTGGCGAGTTGATGGCGCCCACCTAAAAGGGTCAATATTGCAAATTTAGACTATTTTGTTGGGTAAAATTTTGCAGAAACCAAAATAAGTAGTATATTTGCACCGCTCTTTTACAAAAAAGGTGGTTTAAGGAGGGTTGGGTGAGTGGCTTAAACCAGCAGTTTGCTAAACTGCCGATATCGTAAGGTATCCGCTGGTTCGAATCCAGTGCCCTCCGCAATGAATAGTCTACAAAGATTTGATTTTCAATCTTGTAGACTTTTTTTGTGCCCAAAAAGTTGCACCAAAAATGCACCGACCCCGTTCCCATACACTTCTACGGGCGTTTTTCAAATTGCATATATCCCATACATCCTATCCCATTTTCTCGTTCCACCTGACAGCACGAAATGTGGCGTGTAATTTTTCTGCCATTTCTGTAAAAAAGATGCACGAAAAAAGGGAACCACCCTTGTAGTTCCCTCCTAAAAATGGCTTTCCATTAACATTCGCCTTTTCTTATCACCGATTGCAAAATATGGTCTCATCGCCTTGAAGTCCTCGTGTCCTGTGTATGACCTAATCATTTCCTCTGTCCAACCCTCTTCCGCACAATGAACGACAAAAGTCCTTCTTCCTGTGTGTGTCGCAATAATGTCGCATATCCTTATTGTGATGTCGCTCCTGTCATTTCCGCAATACTCCACCTTGCTTACCTCCCTCGTTATTCCCAACTTGCAAGCAATCTTCTTCAAACATTTATTCATCTTCTGGTTCGACTTTCTTGGGAACAGCAGACCATTTTCAGTATCCATATCCTTATACTTCATATACAGAGACCTGCTATATGGATTTAGGAAGATGGTCGGAGCGTCATCAGTCTTCTTACTCACGATTGTGAATGATGTCGGATCATCGGGGTTGTCAAAATGGGCTTTCTTCAACAACGCCAAATCACTATGCCTTAATGATGTCGCACAACAGAAACAAAATCTATCTCGTGCCAACTCCAAGTTCTTTTCAAGTTCATCAAACTCACAATTATAAAACAACAAAAACTCCTCCCAAGTCAGATGATTGAATGGTGTCGGCTTCGCAATCTTTAATTTCTTAACCTTGTGTTCCATCACTTCTTTGCCATACTTCAAATATCCCTTCTCATATGCCCATTTCAAAATCTGCTTGAAGTATGACATATGGTTATCAATCGTCGTATTGTTATACCCCTTGCTGATGAGATAGTTTTGGTATTCGTCCAATGTCTCACCTGTAATCTTATCCATCATCAAATTAGGGTTCATTTCACGAACTTGACTTTGCAC
>JAZQZM010000042.1:0-17438 GCA_045634085.1 Bacteroidaceae bacterium | reverse complement strand
AGCGCCATTAGCTTCATACCCATTACACTCTCCTCTTCTTGCAGGAATATGTCCATGGCCTGTGAAAGCTGTTTGTATCCCTCAGGACCTGTAGCCGTAAATTGTCGCATGCTTCTTATTGATGTCAACTGCAAGGGGATAGCATTCAACTCCCCATCTGCCCCCAGCATTTTGAACATCTGTCTGAACATACTCGACGAGATATATGCGTAATCAATCTCACCGGACTTTATTTTTGCCACTTTCTTTATATACATCTCGGCCTCGCTTTTTCCATCATTTTGCGGTATATGCCCTGTGGCAAAGGCAGAACCGGCAAAAAGCACAAGTGCAAACAATGTTGTTAAAATATACCGTTTCATAATTCAATTATTGAATGTTTATTTTTATCATATTTTTATACGGAGCAACAGCCTTGTTCAAGTTGTTCTCCATTTTGCGCGTATTTTTGTGTGTTGTATTTACTACAAGCATCATATTTTCAAATGCGCCCTTGAAACACACCATAGCATCCTCGGGATTGTCGAAAGTATCCTCCTCGGCAAACTCGGCAACAACAGTTTGCTGCTTTTCATGCGACTGAACATTCTCATCCATAAATATATAACCCACAGCCAACAGAGCAACAGCTGCCGCACCATGCCACACAAGTCGAGGAATCTTAAAAATGCGTCTTTTTGCCCCACCGGCATCACACTCATCGGATACATCTGGCACCTCATCCTCGGCAAGAGTGTCAAGCATCGCCTCAAGACGCGCCTCGGCACCTGAGGGCAACACGGCCTCACGCTCCTCGCCGCAAAGTGCGATGATAGCCTCCTTATCCTTACGGAGCTCGGCTGGAACGTCATGCTCGCGCAGGTAGCAGCATAGTTCGCGCTCCTCCTCAACAGACAGCTCGGCATTGAAGAACCGTTCTATCATAATGTCCAGTTTCTCTTTTTCCATAATCAAACTCCTTTATAAGTTATCGTAAAACTCTCTGAATCTTTTTCTCGTTCTTGAGACTATCACCCTGATGTTTGCCTGTGAAAGCCCCGTCACCTCTTCAATCTCCTCAAAGCCGCAGCCATTCATTCTCATCTGCATTACACGGCTATGCTGCCATGGCAGAGTGGCAAGGAACTTGGCCAGGCACTCGTCAGCCTCACGCCGTTCTATATCGGGAGGAGAATCCCCTGCAACATCATCAGCTGCAACGTCCTGCAGTCCGTCATGACTTCTAATGGTTCTCCAACGGTCAATGCAGATATTTTTCAACAAAGTGCGGCAATAAGCCTCGGGAGCAGCAATTGAGTCCAGTTCATCCCTCTTCTCCCATAACTTGAGATAAAGGTTCTGCACAGCATCCTCTGCCTCAAAGCTGTCGCAAAGCATCCTGAATGCCTCGCAATAAAGCATCTTCTGTAGCGGCAGGAACCGCCTTTTGAATTCTGCGTGTATCACTTTATCTCAATGTTTGTGTTTTTTAAAGTTGAACCTTTCAATCAGTTCTCACCCTTATGACGGAGAAAATACTTATTTGTTACAACTGAAGAGAAAAATAATTAAAAAAAAACACTTTTTTGCCCAAAATCGTATTTTTAATATATCTTAGCAAAAGATAAGCAACGTATCAGTGGGCTGCAATGCCCGGATTTGCAAACTAAAACTAACCAGACAATGAAGACAATAAACGTACCTAAGATTGTTCCAACAGGAGATTTGGACAAGATATTCGAAACACTGCCCGAACATGCCATTGACTGCTGCAACTGGCCGGCACAGTTCCCATACTCGCCAAAGGCCACATTCAGAATTTTCCATGACGGCACAAAACTGTACATCAAGTTCCAGGTCACTGAGAATGATATAAAGGCTGCCGTGACCGAGGACCAGGGACGTACATGGACCGACCCCTGTGTAGAGTTCTTCGTTTCGCCAGAGGGTAATCTTGACTACTACAATTTCGAGTGCACATGTACAGGCAAGCTACTGCTTGCATGGCACCCAGCCGACGCCCCCAAAGAGCCTGCCGGCAAAGAGGTGCTCGACAGCGTTGAACGCATGCCGTCATTGGGCACTGCTCCTTTTGAACTGCGCCAGGGTGAACACTCATGGAGTGTCATTGAGGTGATACCGGCAACAGCGCTGTTCCGCAGTGGCGTTGAGTGTTTCTGCGGCAGACAGATGAATGCGAACTTCTACAAATGCGGCGACGAACTCCCCACCCCGCACTTCCTCTCATGGAGCCCCATCGAGTGGGCCGAGCCAAGTTTCCACCGTCCGGAACAGTTCGGCAAACTGATATTCGAATAAAGCATGTAGCCAGTTTAGACTAAAAACAAACCATTAAACAAACCGCTTGCAAAGACAAGTAATCAGACCATTAATTTGGCGGTTCTTGTCAATGCAAGCGGTAATGTTTTCACAGGTGAATCACCAAGCAACAATACGCAATGCTACAACTGCGTACATTAAAGTTTCACTTTTTTACTCTTCAAATAATCAATGAAATTTTGAGTATTTACAGCATCATACCAGAATGGGAACAGCTTGCTATAGAGCTTCCTTTCACCATTTTCACATGTCCTATAAACATATTTTTTACACAACATATTCAACGCCCCTCTGTTCCTGTCGGCAAGAAGAACATTATTGACAATAAAATCCACCTCATCAAGATCGGTTTCTTTATCACGATATACAATCCTGCAATAGTTCTTCATTGCGTCTATCAGGCAACTCTTTTTCTTCTCTTCGTCATAATAGAAATCCCCATCGAACCAATCATGAATTTGCCTTACAACCCTACCCTTTTCACACTGTCCGGCAAAATATGATACAGTCTGGGCATCGGCCTCTATTTTCCAGGTCTCACAATCGTCAGACAGCTGCAGTAATCTGTTCATATCCACATGTCTATCGGCCACAATATCTTTCCAGCACGATTCCAAGAGCTTTGTTGCACCATATTCATCCAATCTGTCATCACCCATGTCGCCCATACTTATCATCAGCAAAGCATACAGGTAGGAGTTGACAACCGTAATATTTACATGTTCTCTCTTGTCGATTATCTCTTTATTGAGTACCTCTATAATGTTACTGCGATCATTGTAACGAAGAGTCAACAGACGGCTTATGCGTGCACCTATCACTTCTGTTCTGTTGCGGAATGCACCAAAGCCATAATCAGTAAAGATTGCATCGAGCTGTTTCTCATCAGGTGCAGACTTTATGCACGACAGAATGTAGCTTAGCATCTTGGTAACCGGGATATCTGTTACAAGATCTGTAAATATAGTAATATTACCATTATCCCAATCAACCTGTGACAGACGACATCTTACAGGTTCTGGCAATTTCTCTATTGTATTGTACTTTACACCTTTACGATTATACCGGGCAAATTTCACCAATTGCTTGTATACCTCTTCGTCAACATTCTTTTTCATCCTTGACAAGGTATTGAATATGAATGTACCATCAACATAATTGGGATTGTGCGTGTATACATATTCAAGATAGCCACTGAAGCCATTACATTTACACATTGAATTTTCAAATGCTATTTCCACCTCTTCTAAGCCAAAGAAACACTTTTCATCAATACAGCTGGGTATGTAATGATATAGCGTTGCCATCATCCGTTCCACATCTT
Source organism: Bacteroidaceae bacterium (assembly GCA_045634085.1). GTDB lineage: Bacteria > Bacteroidota > Bacteroidia > Bacteroidales > Bacteroidaceae > HGM04593. Next base: position 13,795 of record JAZQZM010000042.1, on the reverse strand, counting down.
TCCTTGTGTAATGTGCGGCAAAATATGTATAGGCCTCACGCAGTATATTGTTCAATAAGCCAATATTCTTACTTTTTTTGCACCACCATACAAGAGGTGAAAAGACATTCTCATCAATGCGCCATACCGACTCGAATTGTTTATACAACTCCTGCACTTTATTCTTTGCACTCTTATAGTCAGGGAACAGCCACCTGTTCTTGATATACACAGACAGGATACTGTTATTCCTGTTGCATTCTGAATCCACAACAAGAGGAATCAGTTTATTGTCTTTTATAAGCATATCGAAAACAGCGTCCACCAAGTTGGCACAATTCTCGTCCTTGTTTGCTCTGTATATCAGCAAATTGTAATACGCCGCATTGTTTCTCATTGAGAGGACTTCATCATTATGCAACCCGTACAACTGCATATAATCCGGTTCTATTGCGCCGGGAACAAGAATTTTTGCAATATCATCAACAGGCAATTTCTTTACGAAAGATAAAAGGCATCTGGCACTAAGAAGAGAATTTTTATGTGAGTCGTGCCATCTGCGTATGATGGCAATACATTCGTCAAGGTTTACACCATCCACATCAAGATACTGTGACAAAGCGCGTTCATCCTTAAGTTTTGCTGCATCGCCATCCTCAATATTCATCTGTTTCAGGCATGTCTGTGCATCACTTTTGGTACTGGCAATATTCAGTAACTGATTGAGGGTAATAAAATTCTTCTGCTTTTCGACCAAATGAATCATCTGTTCAAAATTCAGGAACTTATTATTGAACAGATGCGACAAGGTTCTCTTATCGTGCAATGGAGAAGCGAGCATTTTTTCAAAAGAGTCAATGGCATCATTTTCATCCAACAGTTCCAATAGCTGGTTAAGGGCTATTATCCTATAATTCCTATAATCAAAACTTAACTCCTCGTCTCCAAAAATACTCTTTTTGTCCGAGCTTATATTAAAGATAAAATCGAAAAGCTGTTTCCTATCTTCGTATTTAAGACGTCTGGCAATATCGGGTACATTCTTGTAGAATCTGTAAGTAAAACCAATTATAGCACTTTTAAGATGAGGAGTTTTCTCCATTTCAACCTCAATCTTATTCTTTACTCCCTTGAACTCATCAAAAGAATTTATAAGCATGAGTGCTGTTATCACAACATCGCCTACTCGCGGCACAAAGACACGTTCATATTTCGAGTTGACCGACGTATTATTTACACTTAAAAAATCAAAGTCATACTTAAGTTCGTACTCTTCATCGTTATCCAGCTGCGACATTTCACACCCATCAAGTGTCACATTGGAAATATAGTCAAGAATTTCGTTTGCAGCAAGCGACAGGTAAGGACTTATGCGTTGCAGATTGAATACGTCATTCAAATCATCCCTGCAAAACGGTTCTAGCCAACTTTTGTCTTCATTGAAAATGTATGCCAACATTGTTTTCTCTTCCTCCATCGTCATTATGCGGTTACCCTTGGAGAACATGGCATATACCATCTGTTTAAAGAGTTTTTTTGCCGTTTCATCACCTTTATCCTGATAATATTTCCTAATCTGTCCAATACTACTATTGGCAAATTTAAAATTCTCAAGGCGTGCTATGGCACTTGCGCAAAATCTCATACTGTATTCCTCGCTGGAATTACATACTTCTATAAGATTCTTAATCTTAATAATACCTTTAGAATCTATTCCTAACACCATGTCAGAGGCAATATTCAAAATTTTAAGAATCTCATCATCTGGCAATTTATTCCTGTCGCACAGCAAATACCCCATACGGGTAACTGTAGAACGGTTCCTGGAATTCGTATCTTCCGTTTCTGTTGCAGGCCATGTTCCCCTTTTATCATTGGCATACTCCAAAAGTGACTTGTACAAACCGATGTTGAATTCTTTCTCATATCGAGTCAAAACACTTTGCTCAATTTTGGCACCGGACGATATATTATTATTGGAACGGTATTCATATTCAACGACCTTTGCATTCATTTGCTTCAATATATATTTGTCGACGTTGAGTTTTGTACCATTCGGACTCAAGGCCACAATTCCATTTTTCCTCAAATCCTCGACATCATTATCAAAATTATTGCCACCCAAGTGCTCATATAAGTTCTTTATCTCCCTTACATTTCCACAGAAAGATGAATTGATGGGATATTTGTAATGTCCTACAAGGGTCTTCAGTAGGATTTTTTGACCTTCGTAGGAATTAAGGTTCAATTCTTTAACGAACAGCGAGCCTATGGTATAATTTCCTTTTTCGAAATTACCGATAATTTCGCCATTACGTCTCATTTCGTCTACCATCTCGCTGAACGAAACCTTGTCATATATATCAAAGTTAACAGTAATCTCATTCAGATACTCTTCGAACCTGCTACTTACTTCTGAAACATTGAATATCTTTTTATAAATCTGCATTCTGAGCCTGTAATTCAGTTTTCCCGAAACAGTAAAAATCAGACGTATGTTGCCAAAATCCTCTTTCTTGAACCATTCCTCATCATTGAAACTCGACATCTTTGCCCATAACGGTTTGCTATAGTCAATTCTGGAATCAAGAATTATCTCACTGATGTCATCAAAAAGGAACACATCACCAGTATTGTCTGATGCCAGATTCAATTTTACCTTATTCAGTGAATCAAGAGTATCTTTTCCTGAATAGACATGAAAATCGTACTCTTTCCATTCCTCATTACTTTTCATCTTTTCAATAGCAGCACGTGTCTTACCGCTGTATGTATTGCCTTCAAGGATAATCACAGGTGACCATTCCAGAATTTCATCAATTCTGTCATCCAATCCTTTGCGTCTATAATACTTATTGTCGGACCGTCTTATCAATTGACCGTTATTTCTCAACAGTGTACTATAGGATAACTCTGTCTGATCATAGAAGTTGTCCACCCTCTGATATGAGAGATTCACCAGCCATCTCTTGAAGAAATTAATGAACTTGTCCCTACGTATAAATTGAATGTATCGTTTTGAGTCATCATAAAGACGCTTCTCAAAATCAGATTCTTTTCCTGCAGCATTGACATACTTAACTTCCAAGGGTTCTTCATCCTTTTCCTTTATAATAAATGCCTTGATATAAGGGCATTTGTTTCCCGATTTAAGAGATTGCTCATGTGCTTTTGAATATTCATCGAAAGTAAACGGGCCAATACGGCTGTTGTTGTCGGCCAACAATATGAACAGATGCGATTTTACAGCTTCAGCATTTATCACGTTCTGTGTATCGGGTTTCCTGTCATCCACTGGAGATTCACTATAAATCACCACTTCAAAATTGAAGTCAGACCTTAGACCTTTCAATATGTCATTTATCTCTTCGACAGCATTGCGGATTTCTTCTCTAAGCGGGTTGCGCATTGAAGAAGCTACAAAAATGCTGTATGTTTCCATAGTCATAGTATATTATAAAATTCTTTCTATTGCAAATATATGTTTTTTATGAGATTATAAAGAATTTTTAAATCCTTATTAACTGCATAAAACACAAGGAGTGGATGAGCAAAGTCATCCACTCCTTGTAACATATCGGTCTATTATTGCTTTATCATACAATGAACAGCAGTTCCCTGTACTTTGGCAATGTCCATAGTTCATTATCGACAACAAGTTCAAGATTGTCGATGTGTGAACGTATCTCTTCGAGCATGGGTGCTACGGTATCGTGGTAAGCAATTGCCTTGTCACGTTCGGTAGATATGCGGTTGGCAACCTTGCGGCGTTCAATGAGTTCGGCAACAAGACGGCGTATCTCAGCCACATGCTGCGCCATCTCCTTGACAAGCCGGATATTCTCGGCCGAAAGGCGGTCACCCTCCTCCTTACCAATAACCTGCTCCATCTTTATGACGTTGTCAAGAAGCGAGCTCTGATACTTTGTAGCAGTGGGGACAATGTGGTTCAGGGCAAGGTCGCCAAGCACACGTGCCTCAATCTGTATCTTCTTGGTATACATCTCCCACTTGATTTCGTTGCGGGCACGAAGTTCGGTCTCGGTCATCACATCCATTTTGCGGAACATCTCGATGCACTCCTTGTCAAGATAGCGGTCGAATACGATAGGCGCACTTGCCTCGCAGTCAAGACCACGGTGTGAAGCCTCGCGTCGCCACTCCTCGCTGTAGCCGTTGCCGTCGAAACGCACGGGTTTGCTGTACTTGATATACTTGCGCAGAATCTTCACAAGAGCATCCTCCTTGGCTACACCCTTCTCAATGAGTGTATCGACCTCCTGCTTGAATATTGTAAGCTGTTCGGCCATTGCGGTATTGAGTGCAATCATGGCCGATGCACAGTTAGCCTCGGAGCCCACAGCGCGGAACTCGAAACGGTTACCGGTAAAGGCAAACGGTGAGGTGCGGTTACGGTCGGTATTGTCAATCATGAGCTCGGGAAGAGCCGGTATGTTAAGACGCAGTTCGCGCTTGCTGAGTATCTTCACCACATCGTCAGTTGTCTCCATGTGGTCGAGTATCGACGAAAGATGAGACCCCAGGAAACTTGAAATGATTGCAGGAGGAGCCTCTGCTGCACCAAGGCGGTGCGAGTTGGCTGCCGACATTATGCTTGCCTTGAGCAGGCCGTTGTGGCGGTAGATGGCTGCAAGTGTATTCACCACGAATGTGATGAAACGCAGATTATCCTTGTCATTCTTGCCTGGAGCCATGAGAAGGACACCGGTATCGGTGCCCAGTGACCAGTTGTTATGCTTACCCGAACCGTTCACTCCCTTGAAAGGTTTCTCGTGCAGCAGCACACGGAAACCATGACGGCGTGCCACCTCTTTCATGAGTGCCATTATGAGCATATTGTGGTCAACAGCAAGATTGCACTCCTCATAGATTGGCGCAAGTTCGAACTGATTGGGAGCAGCCTCATTATGGCAAGTCTTTGCCGGAATACCGAGTTTGAGAGCCTCAATCTCCAGTTCCTTCATGAAGGATGCCACACGCTTTGGGATAGAACCGAAATAGTGGTCCTCGAGCTGCTGGTTCTTCGCACTGTCGTGTCCCATAAGGGTGCGGCCGGTGAGCAGCAGGTCGGGACGTGCAAGCAGCATGCCCTCGTCAACAAGGAAGTACTCCTGTTCCCAACCAAGATATGTAGTAACCTTCTTTACATTCTTGTCGAAGTAGCGGCACACATCGGTAGCTGCCTTGTCTACAGCACGCAATGATTTGAGAAGAGGTGCCTTATAGTCAAGCGCTTCGCCGGTATATGAGATGAAGACAGTAGGGATACAGAGTGTGTCATCCATGAGGAAAGCAGGGGATGTTGGGTCCCACGCACTGTATCCGCGCGCTTCAAAAGTACTTCGTATACCTCCGTTAGGAAACGAAGAGGCATCAGGTTCCTGCTGAACGAGAAGTTTGCCTGAGAACTCCTCAAGCACACCACCCTTTCCGTTATGCTCAACAAAGGCATCGTGCTTTTCGGCAGTTGTCTCTGTCAATGGATGGAACCAATGGGTATAATGTGTGGCACCGTTTTCCACAGCCCAGCGCTTCATACCCTCGGCAACACTGTCGGCAATAGAACTGTCAAGCGGTGCATCGTTGTCAATTACGTCCACCAGCTTATTGTATACATCCTTGGGCAGATACTTGAACATCTTCTCGCGGTTGAACACTTTCATTGCAAAGTATTCCGATGGACGTTCATCGCAGTTGGGCACCTCGACAGCTTTCTTTGCAAATGCTGCGGTCACCACTTCAAATCTCAATTTTGACATATTATATATAATGTATTTGTATTTACCTTAAAACATGACTGCTTCAATCTTGCCTTTTTAACGGCATTCAGCCTGTTTAACTGACAATATAAAAAAACGTAGCTCAACTTACTTTTTGTAAAGCAGACAAAACTGTGCAAATATAACATCACAGTACTACAAAGCAAAGAATTTATAAGAAAAGGAAACAATTTTAAGCAATTTTTCCAAAATAGCGAGAATATTTTTAAAAGCGGACACACTTTTAAGGGATTTAATTTGAAACAGCATCATTAAAATCACTAATTACACAAAACAACACTCATTGACACTTTGCAAGGCAAACATGAAATAATACAGTCATTTTGCAATCAAAGATATAAAATTCACACATATCGACCCTCAAAGTTCTTTTGCGTTCACCGAACAAGACTTTTTATCGTTGCACAAATCATGCGTAGACAAAATACAACATATTTTTAAAAAATATGAAGAAAAAAGGCACCAACATACAATTATTTAAATATCTTTGTAAGGATTAAACGCATTGGGGAGCACATCCCGGGCTCTTCTCTGCCACAAATGACTATAACACAATAACTAACTACAAATATTATGCTTAAGCAAATCATCAATGGCAAGATCCTGACCCCTCAGGGCTGGATGAAGGACGGTTCGGTTATCATGCGTGATAACAAGATTCTTGAAGTTACAAACTGTGACCTTGCAGTAATTGGCGCAGAGGTAATTGACGCAAAGGGTATGTATGTTGTTCCCGGCGGTGTTGAAATCCACATCCATGGTGGTGGCGGTTGCGACTTCATGGAAGGAACAGAAGAAGCTTTCCGCGGAGCAATCAAGGCTCATATGAAACACGGTACAACAAGTATCTTCCCAACTCTCTCTTCATCTACAGTACCTATGATTGAGGCTGCAGCCGAGACTTGTACCAAGCTGATGGCAGAGCCAAACAGCCCGGTCCTCGGCCTTCACCTAGAGGGTCATTATCTGAATATGGCTATGGCTGGCGGTCAGTTGCCCGAGAATATCAAGAACCCCGACCCCAACGAATACATTCCTCTTGTAGAGAAATGGCACTGTATTAAGCGTTGGGATGCTGCTCCCGAGCTTCCGGGTGCAATGCAGTTCGGTAAATACATCACATCAAAGGGTATTCTTGCATCGGTAGCACACACACAGGCCGAGTATGACGATATCCACGCAGCACGCAAGAACGGATATACACATGCTACACACTTCTACAACGCGATGCCAGGTTTCCACAAACGCCGCGAGTACAAGTATGAAGGTACAGTGGAGAGCATATACCTGCACGAGGACATGACAGTCGAGGTTGTTGCCGACGGCATTCATGTTCCTGCAACAATCCTTCGCCTTGTTCACCGCATCAAGGGTGTTGAACGTGCATGCGTAATCACTGATGCTCTTGCATGTGCAGCGAGTGACAGCACAACTGCATTCGACCCACGCGTAATCATCGAGGACGGCGTATGTAAACTTGCCGACCGCACAGCTCTTGCTGGTTCTGTAGCTACAATGGACCGTCTCATCCGCACACTGGTACAGAAGGCCGAGATTCCATTGGACGATGCAATACGCATGGCTTCGGAGACACCTTCAAAGATCATGAACGTATATGACCGCAAGGGTTCATTGCAGAAGGACAAGGATGCCGATATCATGATTCTTGACGACGACTTGAACATACGCGCAGTTTGGGCTATGGGCGAACTGGTTGAAGGAACGTACAACCTGTAAAAGGTACACAATAGCAAAAAATGCTCCCGGCTACCGGGAGCATTTTTTTGTTTATACATAAAGAGACAACATCATCGTTACAACTGACAAAAATTATTAACTATACTAAAATTATCAAAACAAAAGATATAAATAAGGATATAAATGCTTAAATTTGTGTTATGAATATACCGTAATGCACTCCTTAAGACATATACGGTAACTGATTGAACCCAACAAAGAAGAAACCTATTTGCAATGAGCATCAATATCAAAGAAACCGGTGCAGAGATGAATCCACTGCTCGCATCGTATGAGACACCGTTCGGTGCCATTCCTTATGACCGCATCACACTCGAGCACTTTGTTCCTGCTGTGAAAGAGTGCATAGCAAAAGAGAACGAAGTCATTGAAGAGATATGCAACAATAGTGAAAAGGCAACATTTGAGAACACAATAGCCAAGTTCGACTATTCCAGCACAGGGCTTACCGTTGTAGTATGCGCATTCAACGCACTCATCAATGCACGCAGCTACGACGAGATTCTCGCTGTCGAAGAGAAGATACAGCAACTGTGCACCAGGCACCAGAACGACATATCGCTGAACGAACGTCTGTTCGCACGTATCAAAGAGGTGTACGAAGCCGACAACAGCCACCTTGATAAGGCTCAAAAAAGATTGCTTGAGCAGACGTATACGTCGTTCGTGCGTGGAGGTGCCAACCTTGAGGGTGCACAGCGCGAAAGATACCGCGAACTCACTGAACGCCTTACAACCCTGTCACTAAAATTCCAGGAAAACAGCATAAAGGATACCGATGCCTACACACTTACGTTAACCGACAGCCGAGACATTGACGGCTTGCCCGCCGATGTGATTGAAGCCGCCGCAAACCTAGCAAAGGAGAACGGTACCGAGGGGTGGACATTCACACTGCACCGCCCCAGCTACCTGCCTTTCATTACATATTGCCACAACCGCGAACTGCGCAGACAGATGTACATGGCATACAACACAATCGGCGCAAAAGGCAACACTCATGACAACCGCGGGATTGTAAAGGAGATTGTAAACAAGCGCCTTGAGCTTGCACGCCTGCTCGGCTACAACACATACAGCGATTACGTGCTCGACGAACGTATGGCACAGAACAGCGACGCGGTATTCTCCATGCTCGGCAAACTTACATGGTCATATCTGCCGGCGGCACGCAAAGAGATGGACGAGATAATCTCTTACGCCCTAAAGAGTGCCGCAGAGGATTTCCGTTTTGAACGCTGGGACTTCGCATACTACTCCGAGAAACTTAAAGAGGAGAAATACAGCCTTAACGACGAGCTTGTACGTCCATACTTTGAGCTCAACCAGGCCATATACGGTGCATTCTATCTTGCGACAAGACTTTACGGAGTCACATTCAAGCAGAACCACGACATCCCGGTATTCAACCCCGACGTTAAGGTATGGGAGGTGTACGACTACGACGGACGATACCTCGCGTTGCTCTACTGCGACTTCTTCGCACGCAAAGGAAAGCATGCAGGAGCATGGATGGATTCCATAATGCCGCAATACAAGGATACCGATGGCAACGACCACCGTCCACACATCACCCTGTCGACCAACTACCGCAAGCCACTGCCGGGAAAGCCTACTTTGTTGAGCCATGACGAGTTCAACACACTGATGCACGAGTTCGGGCACTGCATGCACGGCATACTATCGGACGTGGTCTACCCCAGCCAATGCAGCCCCAATGTACTGTGGGACTTCGTGGAACTTCCGTCACAGATAATGGAGAACTTCGCAACAGAGGAGGAATTCCTCAAGCACTTTGCTTTCCATCACAAGACAGGTGAAAACATGCCACAGGAAATGCTTGAGAACATCAAGAAAGCGAGCACTTTCAAGGCGGCATACCAATGTGTGCGCCAGGTAGGACTTGGACTCATAGACCAGGCATGGCACAACATCTCGGAGCCTTTTGACGGTGAGGTGCTTGAATACGAGCAACAGGTTACTGCAGCACTAAGACTTTTGCCTGTAATAAAAGAGACAGGCATTACCCCGCAGTTCGGTCATATAATGTCGGGCGGATACGCTGCCGGATACTACAGTTACAAGTGGGCCGAGGTGCTTGACGCCGATGCCTACTCACGTTTCAAGGAAGAGGGTGTAATGAATATGAAGACCGCGCAATCGTTCCGCGACAACATCTTGTCGAAAGGCGACAGCCAGCACCCCATGGAACTGTACATCCGATTCCGCGGACGCAAGCCGCAGATTGAGCCTCTGCTTGAACGCGACGGCATTGAGACAATATGCCCACACCTGTAAGTATTTATAGACAAAGATAAAAACCGCTACAGCGTTGCATGGCATTGTTCATGAAACCGTAAACCCAATCAATTGAGAATGAAAACTTTTGCAGAAACTGTAAAGAGAATTATATTTGCAACCATGCTGTTGCTTGCCACAGCATCATGCACGCATGATGACATTGGAGAGATTTTCATCGACCGCGAGTGGACACTGTCACTTGTGAAGGAGGGAGCAATAAAGCGATACAGCAACAAAAAGTACAACGTGCTTTTTACCGATGAAAATTTCAACGTGACGACACCGGGCGGTGCCGGTATCAAGGGCGAATGGACGGCCGACAACAAAAACCGTTCGTTCCATTGCTGGAACATAAAGACGACAGGAAGCCTCAAAGGCGACACTATTGCCGAGAAGATGCTACAGATATTCACAAACGCCACATCATATGACGGCGACATCAACTGGTTACAGATTAAAGAACAGAAGAACGTATACATGCAGTTCTACAGTAATTGAATTTATGGAAAACAAGAACAAGAAACAACACGACCTTGACCTCCGCTACATGCGCATGGCAAATATTTGGGCCGAGAACTCATACTGCGAACGCCGCAAGGTAGGTGCACTCATAGTAAAGGACAAGATGATAATTTCGGACGGTTACAACGGTACACCTGCCGGGTTCGAGAACATATGCGAGAATGACGAAGGTTTTACAAAGCCATACGTGCTGCATGCCGAGGCCAACGCAATAACAAAGATTGCATGCTCCAACAACAATAGCAGCGGTGCAACAATGTATGTCACTGCATCACCCTGCATCGAGTGCGCAAAACTTATAATCCAGGCCGGCATAAAGCGCGTGGTCTACGGTGAGAAATACAGACTCACCGACGGCATTGACCTGCTTGAGAGGGCCGGTATAGAAACTGTATATCTTGAATTCAAGGAATAACACACCCTGCAAATGAAAAAAGCTGCACCAATAATATTTATAATTCTTCTGTTGACAGGATTCTTTATGGGAGTCTTCTTCACAGGCATATTCATCACCCCACTGCCCGATTACAAAGGCAATGAGAAACTTGAGGAGATTCTTGGTTACATAGATACAGAATATGTCGACAAAGTCGACATGGATTCACTCATAGAAAAGTGTATCCCTAAAATTGTACAGGAACTTGACCCGCACAGCACATACATTCCAAAAGAAGAGGTTGAGTCCATGACATCAGACTTGCAGAGCAGTTTCAGTGGTATCGGCGTGCGCTTCACAATACAGGAAGACACCATCAATATAAGCGATGTAATACGCGGAGGGCCATCAGAGGCTGCCGGTGTGCTTGCCGGTGACAAGATAATCACTGTAAACGACACACTGTTCGTGGGCAAAGATGTCTGCACGAATGACAATGCAATGAAAAAGCTCAAAGGGCCTAAAGGCAGTTTCGTGACATTGGGAATCCACAGGTATGGCGAAAAGGAACCTGTTAAAATAAAGATAAGACGTGACGACATTGCAGTGGAGAGCATTGAAGCCGCATACCTTATTGATGACAAATGGGGATATATACAGATAGAACGTTTTGCCGAGAATACATTCGCAGAATTCCTGCAATCACTCATAATTCTTGCACATGGAGACCTGCAAGGTCTCATTCTTGACTTCCGCGGCAACGGTGGCGGATACATGGGAGTGGCACTGGAAATGGCAAACCAGTTCCTGGAGGAGGGTGACCTCATTGTATACACCGAGGGAGAAAGCACTCCCGTTGAAATGGAGAGAGCAAACGGATACGGCATGTTCAAGGATATTCCGCTTGTTGTACTTGTGGACGAGACATCGGCATCGGCCAGCGAAATTCTCGCAGGCACCATACAGGACAATGACCGCGGCACAGTCATTGGGCGCAGAACGTTCGGCAAGGGACTTGTGCAGAGGCAGATTGACCTCAGGGACGGTTCGTTGATGCGTCTTACGATTGCACGTTATCACACACCGTCGGGACGCTGCATACAGAAACCATACACAAAAGGTGATTCCGAGACCTACGGTATGGACCTTATCGAAAGATACAACCGTGGCGAATTCTTCTCGCAGGACAGCATTCACCAGAACGAAGAGCTCGTATACAAGACAAAGAACGGACGTACAGTATTCGGCGGCGGCGGTATCATGCCCGACATCTTTGTATCAAGTGACACCACCGATGTGACCGGCTACACTCAAAAGATTCTTTCAAAAGGCATTCTCGCACAGTTTGCACTCAAATACAGCAACGCAAACAGGCACCAGCTCTCGCACCACAAGAGTTACCAGGCACTTGTTGAGGAACTTGAGAAACGCGACATGCTCGGTGAACTTGTAAAATTCGCAAAGGCACGCGGAGTGGAAGCCGACGAAGCCGAGATTGCAGCCTCAAGAAAATTGCTTGAAAGGGCAATCAATTCAAACCTCATATACCAGTTGCAGGGAATGCTTGAGCATGTCAAGTATATAAACCTTGACGACCCCACCGTACTGAAGGCCGTTGAGGTACTCGAAAACGGCAAGGCCTTCCCGGATATTGAGGAATAGACAGATTCCTTACGTGAAAAGAAGTGGCGTACAGTATATATTGTATGCCACTTCTTTTTTCATCAACGGCAAATGCTTTTTTGCTTTAAGATATGTAATGTCAGGGCTGGGGCTTTTCGTTCTTTTGGCGCGCCAAAAGAACATGCAAGAAGGACTAAATACATTACAAAAAAAGCAGGACACTTGTCCTGCTGGGATTGAGCGGCAAACGGGGTTCGAACCCGCGACCCTCGGCTTGGGAAGCCAATGCTCTACCACTGAGCTACTGCCGCATTGCATCTGCGAAGATACAATATAAATTCATAATCCCAAATGTTGTTCTGACAAAAATCGTTAACGAAATAACTGATGCAAGGAAATAACACAATCCACAAGTGGTTAAATACGTTTTCTTGCTTGCTTTGGTGGAATAGTTTGTTTACTTTTGCATTGTTCATCAGGAAATCCCGGTGAACATACATATTATTTAGGGCGTTACACATATATCCTTTATTTGAATCTGGACAATTCTAAGCTGTGAGGATTATGAGCAAGACGCCTACGCCATTGGTATATACCCCATTCAAGGGAACATTATATCAATTTGGCGTGGGTTTTGCTTATTATTCACAGCAGGCAGTCCAGAGCCAAAATGAGGTAATAGGTCAATTCCCACGCCTTATTTTATTCTGCTTTCTTTTGGGAATTATGGAGGCAACACACATTTCCACAACACTATGAAGAATTTTTGGAACTGTATCTTTGGAAAAGAAACCCCATCACAGGAGTTAATACATGAATGCCGCATGATTGTGGAATACAAATTTATCCCCAGCCTTGTATCGGGAATCCCGGGACGCTTGGTCACCGCAATAGACCTTATGATGATTGACACTTGGCCCGAGTTCATGAAAAAGAAATATGGCAGATTCTTCTATTTTGATTGGGACGATCTGAGCTGCAAGGAAATTTTTGTAGACGACAGCCATATAATAATCCTCTATACATTCCCGTGGCCATCGCAAATGCCTGAAGCCGCATACGGTGCGATATTGATGAATACATCAAACAAGAAAGCCATGTACTACACTCTTGAACTCTCATTTGACAACGAGTGGATATTAGGACAAGCAGATATAGACGGGCATTACAATTTCGGAATGCCGCTTAGCAAGCCGACACTTGAGAATTTCATTGAATGGGTATCAATGCATGCTCCCGCATTATAAGCATCACAAGATTAGGCTACAACGTATAGAAAAAAAACCAGCGCACCTTTGAAGTGAACCCCAAAGTTTGGACAAAAAACTTTGGGGTTTATTTTATGCGTAAGAAACACGATTATTCAGCATTGCTTAAATATATGCATATGCTTGAAGATGGTTATTCCATCAATTACATTTGTGTAAAATATGGA
>JAZQZM010000041.1:0-20157 GCA_045634085.1 Bacteroidaceae bacterium | reverse complement strand
TGACCAACCCAAATTCTTGGCAATTATATTTTCAGCAATGCAGCGTGCCTGGTATGATTTGCTGGTTCCCGGAGGACCATATAATATCATTGCTTTCTTATATTCAAGCAAGGATTCAATTGATAAGCCACCTTCAAGTTCAGTTTCATCCCATAGCGGGCGTATAGTATGGTGCCAAAATGGATTGTCTTCCCCTTTTAGTTGTTCCTGTGTTTTCCTTATTTCTTTACGAATATTATAGAGTGTTTCATTTATATCTGTGCTTGGTTCAAAATCTCCATTTAGGACAGGCTTGCATAGTTTTTTGCATATAAGCTCTTTTTTATTTTGTGCAGCAATTGGCAGATAGTATTTATCATCACACAAGAACAGTAAGATATTAACAATGACATTATATGAGATTGCTTTTTTATTGCTATCTTCCCATTTTAAAGACTTTTTCCAATCTTCATTCTTTATTTTATCTTCTATATTCTTTTTTATCTTTTTTATATCTTCTATACTCTCTTTTATATCTTCTTTTATTTGTTTTATCAGTTTGAGAATAAATAGCATAGAGTCGGGTGAACACCCCGAATATGTAGTACCTAAAGCCCACTTCTGGTCAGTTTTGAAATATTTGTCTATTCCTTCCTCATAATAATCTTGAATTAACCCTTCTGATCTTTTATTTTGTTTCTCGCTGCATAGATACATCAGCCAATTGCAATGCAAAAGAATTTTGAGGATTGTCTCCTTATAAAGGGTATCATTAATTCCTATCCCTTCAAAAAAATCTTTAATTCCTTTCTCATCAAAGATATCTCCATTGAAGATTCTGCTTATGCTGTATATCTCTGTTTTATCTTTTTTGTTTTTATTTTTTTCTTTGATAGGAGCATTTATTTTGTGGACTTCACAAAGGAATCTTATTGTACACTCAATATTTTCATTAGTGAATAGTTCTTCTGGATTCTTTGTTAGAAAACCGTTGTTCTTGATAATGCAGTTTTCTATGAAAACATTAAAATACTCGTTATATGTTTTGATAGCTGCATTTTGCTTCTTCGCTTCTTCTGCTGCAGTTTTTGTTTCTTTATCTTTACTCATAGCAATAATTTTTTGTGTTATGTGTTAGTTATCTTTTTCATTTTGCAAGTTCTTGCAGCTTCTCCCACACGCGCACCATGGCAAGGGTGTCAAGATGGCAGTAGTCGAGCAGTGCCTGGCGGGCTTTTGCGGCCTCCTCGGCAGGCATGTCCTTTATCTGCGGGAACACGGTCATTGCCTGGCCGCCGTTCTGGACAAGGCTGTTCAGGTTGTGATAGTTCAACTCGTCATTGTCGGGGAACAGTGCCGGCAGCACGCTCTTTATGCTGAACGAGCCTCCCATGGCCGGGGTGTAGCAGTGCCCGTCGCGGAACGGGACAAGCAGGTCAATGATGTTGTCACTGATGTTCATCAGGTGCTGTGCAAGGTCGGGGAATGCCTCGGCCATCTCCCTGATGCGTGTCTTCTCAAAAGCGTCGTTATATGTCATGGTACACACGTTCATGGGTATGTCACGGCACAGTGCCTCGGCAAGTGAACGGCGCGGGTCGCTACCGTCACCGGGTGCAAGGAATGCCTTGTGCTTGAGCTCACCTCCCTTGTGCTCAATGTAGTGCAGCGAGTACTGGAAACATACCTGCATGTAGGGGCTTGTGCCGTCCCACAGGGGCAGGGTAGTCTGCATGCTCTCAAAGTCAAGGAAGTAGAGCGGGTAGGTTATCTTATCAAGGAATTCATTAATGCCGGCCTTGTTTATGTAGTCCCTGCCGCCAAGGGTGCAGTCGACCTGCATGCGCTGCTTGTTGCTGAGCTTCTCGTTGCATATATCCTTGAATGTAATCTGCCCATTGTAGAAGTATTCGAACTTCTTCTTTGCATTCATGCGGTAGAGGCTGAAAACGGTCTTCTTGTCGTTCTCAAGGTCAAGACCTGCCTGCAGGGTGCAGTAACGCCAGAATTCGCACTGATAGGGGTTCTTGCAGTGGATGCCAATCTCCTTGCACGGTTCGTTCTCCATTCCCAGTACAGAGTGTGCCAACTGTGCGTTGTTCGATACTTTGGCATGTTCGTTTGCCACAAGTTCCTTCATGTCTATTATGTTGAACAGCTGATGTATGTCAATGTCGCCCTGGCGCACGTAGTCGCTGTTGAGCGTAACAAGGTATGTGTCGGTGACATTCACCCCGCACTTCTCAAGCACCCACTTCTGGAAGGCAATGTCAATGGCATATCTGTCGAACTTCTTCGGGTCGTTATCCTCCTCGGTCAAGTGGCTTGTGCTGCTCTTTGCCTCGTATATTGCCCAGCCACCGGGTGTGCGGCGCAGTATATCCACGGCGCAGTAGTTGGTGTGCCCGCCGCTGTTGTAGCTGAACGATGCCTCGCAGATGACATTGCAGCTGTCGCTTGCCATCAGTTCCTGTGTCTTTGCTATCATTGCATCAATGTCGAGCTTGCCTTTGGCATTCATTGTGGTTACCTCTACAAAGTCGCCGAACAGGCCCATTGCAAGGTCTCCGATTATGCTACCCTCGGCAAAGCGTGCTTCCACGCTTGCGTCAATGGTAGCCTCTTCCGGCTTGTTCTTGCTCAGCCAAAGAGCCTTTGGACATTGGCAGTACTTTGTGTATCTCGATTTTGAAAGTGCGGTTTTCATATAATAGATTTGTTTTATTATTCAAAAGGCCAGGGGATATCCTCGACGTCCTCATCAACTCAATTTCCTATATTCAATGTGTTCATAGTGTTTCTGTATTATGATTCTGTTCTTGAAATCAGGCTGTTTGGAGTCAGTGCCCACATGTTCGTGCATTCTTTATGATATCAAAGATTGTGGTTTTATCTTCGAGTATTCCATATACGCACTTCTCGGCGAGGTCTATCATTGTGTCGTCAGCCTCTATCCACTCGCCATCACCATTCATCATTATGCAGTATTCGCTTATGTCGGGTACACCGTCTTTCCATTCGTTTCTGTAGCATATGATTTCAACCTGTGGCAACTGTTTGCTTATGTGCTGTAAAACGCTGTTGCATTTCTCCGTTTCGCTTATGCGGTCATACTTCCAATCCAATGAGCATTCCGCTTTGTTATGTGAAACCTCGAATCCCTGCTGTGCTATGTAGTCAATGTAGGAAAGCAACTCCTTGAAATATTCTCCCTCGCAGTGCATATTCATACACCAGGGCTCATAATCAACGAGCACACCGTTTTTTGAAATCTTATCCCATTGGTATTCGGCACCGTCGCCATTGACATAGAAATGCAGTTTCATCTCAGGGAAGTGCACCACAACCTTTTTAGCGAACTCCTCGAACATCCCGGCGTCGTTGGGACGTGCTGTTCCAAAACTAAAGCCAAGGTCACAGAAACCAAGCCCGCCCCATTTACACTCATCTGCCATTGGGAACTTGTAATCATTGTTCAACTCCTTAGCATATTTATTTATTTTTTCAGCATTGCTTTCGTTGCTTGCATTCAAACCTAAAATCCAAAAGACTGACATGATAATTGCTATTTGTTATATATCCTTGCTAATATAGAAACATTTGTGCAGAAATTCAGGAAACCGAATGAATTTATTCAACCTCGTAATAAGAAGTGGATAACCCATTTACTTTTGGGTCATCCATACAGTCCGTTTGAGTTATGTGTTATATACTATTATATTTCCACTACAAGTTTTGCCAGCTCTTCATCGTCAAGCATTTCCTTGAAATAATCGCCCTTGCCAGCCGGTACTTTAATACTTTCAAGGTTTTCGCAATTAAGGAATGCACAATATCCAATATGTGTTATGTCGCCCTGTATTGTTACGTTTTTCAGGTTACTGCAACCCCAGAATGCGTCTTCGCCAATTTCAGTGATGTAGTCAGGAATTGTGATGGTTAAAAGGTCTTTGTTATCTTCAAATGCATTATTTTCAATTGCCCTGACTCTCTTGGGGACGATGCCGACTCCGTCCTTCACTTTGCATTTCGGTTCGGCGTTACCGTCATAATCTACCGGCCAATCGAACGTGTAACCATCAGCGTCGGGGAAACAGATATAGTAAACGATACATGTTTCAAAGTGGCCTGTCGGTTCGAATATGCCAAATTCGTTTAATTCCAGTTCCTCGTCGGCCATTACGGCACAGGCGAATTTGACAATTTCCCTCATTGTGTCCGAATCTTTCTTGTTGTCGAGTATTTCCTTGGCCTCGGCTCCGGTAAAGTTTTCATACAGTGGGAATACATCGCCTGCCACCTCTTTGATTACAGGTATCAACATCTCCATGAGTGTGTTGTCAATCTTTCTTGTGTCGACAAGTTCTCCAACATATTCATCGGTTACTGTGAAATTGCAGAGTATGTCTATGAGCTTCATGCCCTCTTTGTCTTGAACTTCGTGTCTTTCCATAAATATAAGTTTGTGATTGCATGGCGAGGCGCTTTATTGTCTGTTGCTCAATCATTGATTTGCTGGCCCACCCACAGAGCTTGTGCGTTGGCAATGTTTGTCTATTCCGCATTTTGATAATGCGCCTTTCATTATGCCTGTATTATCTGTTTCTCATTGCTAATATAGAAACATTTGTGCAGAAATTCAAAAAACGGGGGAGATTATTTTCTCCAACCTACAAATGCATAACATTCACCCCTAAAAGGAATGAATGCTATGTAGGTCAAGAGCTCAGAATCCCACTCTCCTCTGTTGCGCGGTGTTGTTGAGACGTTCTGCTGCACACTCTTTTAACAGATTCTCCAATAGATTCTCCTGCTCGCCGTGCAGCACTACATTTATTGAGTGCTTGCGTGCCACGTTCTCAATCTGTCCGCCGCTGAGTTCGTGGGCTGCAGCAAGGGTGGTGGCATCACTCTCTGTGAGCTCGGGTATCATCTGCTGCCATATCTTGGCACGTACTGCGGCATCGGGTTTCTCAAACTTTATCTTGTAGAGGAAACGGCGTTCAAAGGCACGGTCGAGGTTCTCCTGCAGGTTGGTTGTGGCAATCATTATGCCGTCGAGGTTCTCCATCTCTTGCAGGATGATGTTCTGTATTGCATTCTCCATCTTGTCGACTGCATTTTGCGCACCGTTTTTGCGGGTGCTGATTATGGCGTCGGCCTCGTTGAACAGCAGTATGGGGGCTAGCTCCTTGCGCTTGACGAGTTCGCGGTAGCGGTCGAAGAGTGCTTTGATGTTCTTCTCGCTGTCACCCACCCATTTGCTCTTGATTTGCGGTACGTCGACTACCATTATCTCGCGACCGGTGTGGCGTGCAAGTTGGTACACGGTCTCGGTCTTTCCTGTGCCTGGGCCTCCGTAGAAGAGGCAGGCAAATCCGCCACGGAACCCGCGGCTGTTCATTCTCTCGCGCACTTGCAGGTAGTGCTCCTGAGTGAAGAATCTGGTGAGTTCGTCAATTCTGCCGCTTATCTCAGCAGGGTAGTAGAGTTCTTTAGCAATAAGTTGCTGGGGTGTGAGCAGGTTGGCTATGTTCTCATCGGTGGTGCAGACGTTGAATTCGGCAAGCAGGGAACGTTTGGCGTTGTCGGTGAGCTTGTAGTGTGTGTTGTCGGCAATACCGTCGATACATTTGTGCTCCAGCAGCTGCATTTTGAAGAGCATGTGTTCCCCTGTGCGGAATTCGCGCTTTACCTTCTGGAAGTCGCTTTTGTTGCACAGGAGGTCTTCCAGCTGGCCGATGCGGATGTCATCATCGTCCTTGTTTATGAGAAAGTGGCAGAAGATGGTGAGTATACCCAACTCTTTTTTGGGCAACTTTAGCGTGCGAAGTTCCTTGACAAATCCCGACTGGCGGTTCTCATTGAGCAGGTCTATACACTCTTCTATGGCTTCGGTGCCGGTGATGGCGTCCTCGTAGAGGTCGCCGAACAGGTCGCCCAACTGCTCGAAAAGTTCCTCGCAGGTGAGTCCGCTTCTGGGTGCAAGGGTGTAGACTGTGTTGTGCTTCAGTGCCTTTATGACGGCGGGGTTGATGTCGAACTGTTCCTCGTCCTTGGCGTCGCGGTAGCGGATGAGACGGCGGCGGATGAGGGCGTTTACATCGTCGGCATACTGCAGCATGCGCACGCTGTTGATGTCCAGGTGGCGGGCAAGGTCGTCGAGGTCGATGCGGCGTGGCCCCTTTTCTATTGCAACGCAGAACAGCACGGCCTGTGTCTCGCTGATACCGTAGCTCTCGGCAAGGAATTTCACCTCGCGGCTTGCCTTCTTCAGCTTGTCGCCTTTGAGTTGTGAGTTCTCCGATTTCTCAATAACCGTTTCAATAGCATCGATGAGTGTAAGTGTCTTTTCATTTTTTGTAGCAGTGCGCTTGCCTTTGGTCTTTGTTGCCTCTGTCGTTTCCATGTCTTTACGTTTTTTACATAATATAGAAACCAAAGGAAAAAATTTCAATGAGACCCATGTTATTTAATAAAATTTAACACGCGAGGACTCTGTGAGTGTCTCGCGTGTTATTGTCATAATGGTTGTATGTCAATTACTTGCTGCCCTTGAAGTATGAACCGAGTGACAGCAGCCACGCTACAGCGATGCTCACCGCCATACCTATGGCTCCGAAGAGCAGGAAGTTGGCGTCGGTGAATTCACTCATGGCGAATACTACCACCTCGCCTGCCACAAAACCGACAAGTGCTGCATAACCCTTTACGCGCTTCATGAACACGGCAATGAAGAAGAGACCGCCCAAACCGCTTGTGAGCAGACCCAGTGCCTCGTTGAAGAAGTCGAGGAATGACTGTATCTCCCATGTTGCCATGAACAGTGCAAGCAACAGGCCAATTACACCGCTTATTACTGATGCCCAACGGGCAACGGTAACGAGTTGCGAGTCGGTTGTAGAGGTGCGGAAGCGCTTCCAGAAGTCAATGGAGAATGCTGTCGCAACGCTGTTGATGTTGCTCGAGAT
The DNA here is from genome assembly GCA_045634085.1 of Bacteroidaceae bacterium. Classification (GTDB taxonomy): domain Bacteria; phylum Bacteroidota; class Bacteroidia; order Bacteroidales; family Bacteroidaceae; genus HGM04593. The sequence goes on along the minus strand of JAZQZM010000041.1, from coordinate 13,207 downwards.
TGTACTCATTGTTGCGGCAAAGATTGCAGCAATGAGTGCTCCGGCAACGCCTGCCGGCATCTGGCTCATCATGAAGAACGGGAATATTGCATCCGATTGTCCCATGGTGATGTCGAGTTCCGCCGGGTGGGTGTTATAGAATGTGTAGAGTCCGGTACCTATCATATAAAAGGCTACCGACACGAACACACTCATCACGCCGTTTACCAGGATTCCGCGTCCGGCCGATTTCTCATCGGGGGTGGTGAGGTAACGCTGGATGACAGTCTGGTCCGATGTGTATGAAATGAGGTTGTTGGCAAGACCGCCGAGTATTATTACCCACCATGCGGCCTGCGACCATGAACTGCTCAGGTCGAACAGTCTCAGCTTGTCGTTCTCCAATGCTATCTCAATGCAGCCTGCTATGCCGCCTTCGGTGCCCACAGCAAGGTAGATTACCGCAAAGATGGCTCCGAACACCAGTATGAGTCCTTGTACCACATCGCCCCATATTACAGCCTCCACGCCGCCCATTGTGCAATATACGATGGTTACAAGTCCCATGAGTACAATGCACAGGTAGATGTCGATTCCTGTTACTGCAGTAAGCGCCAATGATGGAAGGTACAGAACGATAGCCATACGCACAATCATGAATATGCTGAACAGCGTTGATGCCAGCATGCGGGTGAAGAGGTTGAAACGCTGCTCAAGTATCTCGTAGGCGCTTGTCACGTTGAGCTTGCGGAAATAGGGCAGGTAGTACTTGATTACCGGCAGGCTCACAAGCAGTATCATCCACAGCATGGGGTAGTAGGCCCAGCCGGTGGTGTACGCCTTGGCAGGGATTGTCATGTAGGTGATGGCCGAGAGCATGGTAGCGTAGATGCTTATGCCGGCAGCCCACCAGGGAATGCGTCCGCCGCCCTTGAAGAAGTCGTCGGCACCGTTCTCCTTGCGCATGAAGTAGATTCCCATGCCCAGCATACCTATGAGGTAGAGTGCAAGTACCGTCCAGTTGAGCCAGCCGAAACTCTTCTTGTTGCTCACCTCAATGTGTGTCACGTCGGCACTGCGCACGCCCGGCATCAGTTCACCGCCGCTGTAGCTCCATCCTTTGCCGTCGGGTAGGGGTGTAAGGCATGCTCCGGCACGTGCCAGCAGGCTGTCGCCTGGCAACAGCCCCCATGAGTCGGTAATAGTGTGGTAGGTGAGCACGTCCTTGCGGAACCTGTACCACTCGGGCTCGTGGCGCAGGTACATGCTGTCCTGCTGTCCTGCAATGGCACTTGAGAATATCTCATAGTCCACACCGCCAAAGAAGAGCACATGGCTGTAGCCCACAGGGGCGCATGTGCTGCCCACAATTGCCTGCATCTGCTGGCCGCGTCCTTCGCCTTCAACGGCGTTGTCTTTCCATGCCAGCGCAGGTGATGTGCGTTTCCATTGTTCTGGTGTGGCGTCGCCTTTCTTCAGGTCGGCGATAGGGATATATACGCCATCGGTGTGTACTGTAGCCTCTGCTTTTCCGCGTTCGCCTTTCATCTCTCCGTTTGTTTCTGTTTTCGGCTGGTATCCGCCGAATATGAATAGTGCATATCCGCGGGCGGTGTTCTGCACGGCAACGCATGGCTGCAGACGGCATTCGTCGGGCATTGTGGCAACTTTAGTCCACGCTTCCACCTTACCGTTTTCACCTTTCACATTTCCGCTTGTGAACTCCAAAGCATATACATCCTTGTTGGGCACGCCGTCAGTCTGTCCGCCGGCTACCCAAATCATGCCGTCGTAGTATGTGGCAGCAAAGTTGTCCAAAGCTTTTGGCAAAGGTGTTATTGTTGTGGTTGTACCGTCAGTGGCGTCCAGGAACAGGCACTCGCCGAGTGAAGATGCTGAGTCCTGTCCACCAAGATACACTGCACCGCCGGGTACATGTACGCTGGCGCCATAGGCGCGTGGGTAGTACACTTTCTTTCCGCCGTCGGCGCATGGTACGTCGGGGAAGTTGCATCCTCCATATGTCGCCAGTCCGTCATTTGTCCAGCCGGCATAGTGTCCCGATACGGCCTTCTCCATGGGGGCGGCTGGCGATACGGTAACACGGTTCTGCGCCATGCTCAACATGGCGCAGAATAATAGTGGTATCAATAGTAGTCTTTTCATGTAATGTGTGGGTGTGTTATTTCCCGTTTGTGAGAATGTTGCACAATTCGAACGACTTTATCATCATTCTTGGAATGTGGAACGGGCCCTTGAAGATGTTGCCCTTTGCAGGCTGTGCCACAGTGCCGTCACGGTGCAGGTAACCGTACCACTCGCCGCACTCCTCGTCGGGGAAGTGTGCGTATGTCCATTCGCTTATCTGCTTGTGCCAGATGAGGTACTTGTCGTCACCTGTAGCCTCGTAGGCATAGAGTGTGGCGATGATTGCCTCGGTCTGCGGCCACCAGAACTTCATGTCCTGCGAGTAGTCCTGCGGAGGGAGGTTCTTGCAGTCGCGGAAGTTGATGATACCGCCGTACTGCTTGTCCCAGCCCCATTCCCATGACCAGTCAAGAATCTGCAGCGCCTGTGCTGTAATCTCCTTGTCCCAGCCACGGTTCTTTGCCTCCTCGAGCAGGAACCATGCAGTCTCGATGCAGTGGCCTGGGTTGATGAGGCGGCCGTTGATTGTGTCGATGAACTCGCCGTTGGGGCCTACTGTCTCAAGCAGTGCCTTGAACTCGGGCTTCATGAAATCCTTGAGTGATGCTATTGATTCGTCAATCTGCTGGTCGAGTACAGGGTCGCTTATCACGTTGCGTATGCGTGATGCTGTGTTGATGAGAATCATTACAAGCGAGTGACCCTTGGCCTGCATGGCGTCAAGGTATTTTGGCTCCATGTAGCCAGGTGTGGCTACAAAGTGGCGTATATCCTTGAAGAGTTTGAGTGCCTTCTGTGCATATGTCATGTCGCCGCTTGCCTTTGCATACTCGGCCATGGCAATCGCTGCAAAACTCTCCGAGAATACGTAGCGGCGCTTGCGCAACGGTGTGCCGTCGGCCATAACCTCGAAGTACATTCGGCCGTCGGTGTCGAAGCAGTGTGCCTCAATGAAGTCAATTGTGCTCTTTGCCGCAGCCAGCCATTCAGGGTTCTGCTCAATGGTATTGTATGCAAAGCTGCATACGAATGCAAAGCGTCCCTGGAACCATACCGATTTTGTCGTGTCGATAAGTGAACCGTCGCGATTGACGCAGGTGTACACGCCGCCATTCTCGCGGTCAAGTCCGTTCTTCAGCCAGAACGGCATTATGTCATTTACAAGGTCGTCGCGGTATTTCTGCGACCAACCTTCGAGATATTCTTTCCAATTCATAGTTTTGTGGTTGATTTGTTGTATTGAATTAAAGTCCCCTCTCCTTGGGAGAGGGTTAGGGTGAGGCTTTTTAGAATTTATTGCAACGTTCGAAGAAGTTGATTGCCTCAAGTTCCTTGCGCATTGCAGCTTCCTCCTCGTCGGTCATGTTGTGGAACGGGGTGCGGTTCTTGCCAAGGTCAAGGCCTATGAGTTTCATAATGCGCTTGCCGCCAACGATGTTGCCGCGGTAGTGGCATATGACGTTGATTACCTCCTGAGAGAAGTTCTGCAGTTCGCGTGCTTTCTCAAGGTCGCCTGCGTTCCAGGCGTCGATGATGCCGGCAAGGTTGCAGCCGTTGTAGTTGGTTGTTCCGCCGATGCCGCCCTGTGCGCCACCCATGGCAAGGCATGGGAGGATTGTCTCGTCCTGTCCGTGCAGCATGTCGAACTTGCCGTTCTTGTACAAGCGGCATTGGTTGTACTCATAAAGGCTCTCGAATGTATATTTGATACCGGCGAAGTTGGGGATACGGCCGTCAACGGCCTCAAGGAACTTCACCATTGGAAGGAATGCTCCGTTGAATGCGGGGATGTGGTAGAAGTAGAATGGTAGTTCGGGTGCGGCCGATGCAATCTCCTCGCAGTATTTCACGAGTTCTTCGACGCGGCCCACCTTGGGGAACGGAGGTGCCATAGCACCAATGCCGAACACGCCCATCTTCTGTGCATGCTCGGCCATGCGGCGGCTCGACTTCACGCAGGTGCTGCCCACGTGGACAATAATTTTGAAACCCTCGGGTGCTGCTGCTACCCATGCCTCGGTTAGCTTGATGCGTTCCTCCTCGGTAAGCATGTAACCCTCGCCCGATGAACCGTTGATGAAAACGCCCTTCATGCCGTTCTTGGCAAGCATCTGGGCATATGCCGGGATTGGCTCGTAGTTTACTTCCCCGTTCTCATAGAATGGAGTGAAAGGGGCATCGATAAGTCCGATAATCTTTTCCATAATGTGTAGTTATAATCGTATATTAAACTTCTAACCACAAAAATAAGGAAAAAATGGACTAATGGACAAGTTTGCAGCCTAAATTGCATCAAGTGCAGCAAAAAACGTTCCTGATGCCCGCCAAGGGTCTATGCGTAGTATATTCTCCTGTTATTGTTATACTTCAGCACGGCACGCAGTAGAGGGAAGTCCTTCAACTCGTTGAGGTTGTACTTCTCGGCCTCGTCATCGTCGTGGATGTAGCTTATCATGTCGTTGTCATCATCTTCATCTTTGGGCTCCTCGTCAATGCTTTCGGGCTCGTCGTCGAAGTCGTCGTTGTACTCTTCCTCGTCTATATTCATGCTCTTTCTCTTCTTGCGAAAGAACGGGAACGGGTCAATTCCAAGTTGCAATAGTCTCTCGGCCGGGCATAGTGCCTCGGCTTCGTCACGTCCAAGCGTGCTAATGTTCTCTATAAATTCTTTCATAATCATGGTGTTATATTTTTTCAAGCCGGTTTTCGCGTCCCGGATGGTTTCTTGTCCTGCTGCGGTGGCGCATCAGCTCGCTGCCGAAGAACTGTACGTTATCTACTCTCGACTCCAGTTCCTTGCGGTACTCTTTGAACGACGCTATGCTGCGTCTTGCTATGCCGCTTTCCATTGCTGCGAGTGCTACGGCCTCGGTGACACAGGCAAGCAGGCGTGGGTCGCCGAGTTTGGGGAGTATGTACTCCTTGCCGAACTTCAGTTCTTTGCTGTAGCGCTGCTCAATCTCTTTGGGTACGGGCTCGTGCGCTATGGCTGCAATGGATTTTGCGGCGGCAACAAGCATAGCGTCGTTTATGGTTACCGATTGGGTGTCGAGTGCTCCGCGGAATATGTAGGGGAACGCAAGTGCGTTGTTTATCTGGTTGGGCAGGTCGGTGCGTCCGGTGGCGACTATGGCATCGGGGCGCAGGGTGCATGCGCGGTGGTAGTCAATCTCGGGGGTGGGGTTGGCAAGCGCGAAGATTATCGGCCTCTCGCCCATCACTTCAAGGTCCTGCTCCTGCAGCAGGTTGCCTTTTGATACACCAATGAATGCGTCGGCGTTTATCATGGCCTGCGACAGGGTGGTGATTGTCGTGTCGGCGGCAAACTGGGCCTTGTAGCTGTCCAGTTCCTTGCGGTTGCTGTTGATGACGCCTTTGCTGTCGACCATGAGGATGTGCTCCTTGGGCACACCAATGTGAATGAGCATGCGGGCTGTTGATATGCCTGCCGCACCAGCTCCGCAGATTACAATCCTTATTTTTGACAGTTCCTTCCCGGCAATGGTACAGGCATTGAGGAGTGCTGCCGTGATTACTGTCGCTGCGCCGTGCTGGTCATCGTGCAGTACCGGGATGTCGAGCAACCCGCGCAGTCTTTCTTCAATGCTGAAGCATTCGGGCGCCTTTATGTCCTCGAGGTTGATGCCGCCGAATGTAGGGGCTATTGCCTGTATGGTCGCAACAATTCTGTCGGTCTCCTCATCGCTAATCTCAATGTCGAAAGCGTCAATGTCGGCAAATATCTTGAACAGCATGGCCTTGCCCTCCATTACTGGTTTTGATGCCAGTGCACCCACATTGCCTGCTCCAAGTACCGCACTGCCGTTGGATACTACGGCCACGAGGTTGCCCTTGTTGGTGTAGCGGTAGGCTTTCCAACGGTCCTTGTTTATCTCCTTCACGGGCGCTGCCACCCCTGGGGTGTAGGCAAGTGAAAGGTCCTCTACTGTGCCGAAAGGTTTCGTGGGCATTACCTCCGTCTTTCCGGCTCTCTCATTGGCATGGTAATTCAACGCCTTCATCTTCAACTCCTCTTCCATGACTCCTGTATCTGTTTTGACCGGTACGGCACTGCCGCCGGTTTATATTTCTAAACGGATACTCGCTTATGAATGTTCCTGCCGGTGCTGCTTTTTTCTCATTTATGCCGTCGGCATTTTTTGACATCTCATGTTTATTTTATATCTTCGCGTTATATAAGATTCGTTTATGGAGAATTTCTTGGAACTGTTGAAGAACAGGCGTAGTACCCGCGTGTTTACCGGGGAACCTGTGAGTGAGGATAATGTGTGTGCACTTATGAAGGCTGCACTCATGTCGCCGTCGGGGCATCGTTATAACCCTTGGGAGTTCGTTCTTGTCGAGGATAAGGAGGTGCTCAAGGCTCTATCGGCGAGCAAGGAACATGGTGCCGGGCTGCTCGAAGGTGCTGCAATGGCCATTGCTGTCATTGCCGACACTACTAAGACCGATGTGTGGATTGAGGATTGTTCCATCGCAACAATAATTATACAGCTTGCGGCCGAGGAACTTGGTCTCGGAAGCTGCTGGGTACAGATACGCCGTCGTAGCGATGCTGCCGGCAATTCAGCCGAGGACAACGTAAGGTCAATACTTGGCATTCCAGGGCACTATGCCGTGCTCTCTATTGTGGGAGTAGGGCACAAGGCGCGCCAGACTACTCCTTTCGATGAGGATAAACTGCAGTGGGAAAAGATTCATATCGGTTGTTTCGGTGGAAAATAAGAGAATTGTAATGATTGGCGCCGGCAACATGGCGACATCGCTTGCCATGGCGCTGAAGAACAGCGGCAACACTCCCGTTGCCGTGTGGAGCCGTACATCAGCCTCGGCTGCACTGCTCGGCGGGAAACTCGGTTGCCCATATACCGATGACCTTGCCTCGTTGCCACCTGCCGATGTGGTGATAATATCGGTTGTCGACAGTGTCTTGTGCGAAGTTGCTGCAAAGGTGGCAGCCATATATCCTGCAGCACTTCTCCTGCACACCGCAGGCAGCATTCCCATGTCGGCTCTGCACGATGCCGGTGCAACACGCTACGGAGTCTTTTATCCTATGCAGACAATGAGCAAGAGCAATATTGTGCCTCTTGACAATGTGACAATATTTATCGAGGGAGACAATGAAGCCGATATTGACTATCTGCACTCATTGGCATCATCGCTTAGCACCAAGGTTGTGTATGCGACAAGCGAGCAACGCTGTTTCCTGCATGTTGCTGCTGTATTTGCATGCAACTTTCCTAATGCCCTCTACTGTATGGTTGCCGAACTGCTGCAGTCCAAAGGTCTGCCGTTTGAATCTATGCTTCCGCTTATTGAAGAGGCGGCTGCAAAGGTACACCGCATGCACCCGCTTGATGCGCAGACAGGCCCGGCAAAACGTTGTGACATCAACGTGATGAACTCCCACAAGTCTATGCTCAATGATGAACTTGCATCCATATATGAAACCATGAGCAATTATATAATGAAGAGAAATAAATGACTATGATAAACTACGATCTTAAAAAGATAAAGGCACTCATTTTCGATGTGGACGGAGTGCTGAGCCGTGAGACAATCTCAATGTATCCCAGTGGAGAACCCATGCGCACCGTGAATATCAAAGACGGTTATGCTCTCCAGCTTGCCGTAAAAGCCGGTTTCCATGTTGCCATAATTACCGGAGCTCGTACCGAAGCTGTTAAAGTGCGTTACAACGGTCTTGGCATAAAAGACGTATATACCGGTGCATCAATCAAAAAGGATTGCCTTGAAGAGCTCATGCTAATGTACGAGCTCTCTCCCGAAGAGATTCTTTACATGGGCGATGATATCCCCGATTACGAAGTCATGCAGATTGTAGGCCTCCCCGTTTGCCCTGCCGATGCAGCAATGGAAATCAAACAACTTTCCAAGTACATCTCTCCCACCAACGGTGGCGAAGGCTGTGGTCGCGATGTCATTGAACAGGTGATGCGTGCGCAGGGGAAGTGGATGGATGAGGCGAATGCATTCGGCTGGTAGTTTTGTCCACTAAAAAGGCAACTGCGGCGTTACGCAAATTTTGTTCCAACAGTCATTTAGGTTTGCTAAACTCCTGTTGTCCCAAAATTCGCAGGCCTTGCATCTGCACTTTTTATTGAACAAAATGTGTCTGTTGTTTTCTCGCTTTTTACTTTAAGCAAAGGCAAGCCTTGCACTCACACATTTTATAATAGCCAAATAGTTATGCTGGTGTGATAACTGCGTTACGCTTGTTTTCACACTGTTTGATTAAGCAAAATGTTATGCGCAATATCCTTAGTACTCCTTAGTCGCCCTTAATGCTCCTTAATACCCCTTTTTAAAATTTATGCTTGATAATCTAAAGAAATACAGAATAATCCTTGCGTCGGCGTCGCCGCGTCGCAGGGAGTTGCTTGCGGGTCTTGATGTCGATTTTGAGGTGCGCGCCTTGCCCGATGTCGATGAGTCTTTCCCTGCCGACCTGCAGGGTGGTGACATACCTCTTTATATAAGCCGTAAGAAAGCCGATGCCTATCGTCCAGTGATGGCCGATGATGAGCTTGTGATTACAGCCGACACTATCGTGTGGCTCGACGGAGTTGCGCTTGGCAAGCCTGTGGATGAGGTCGATGCGCGCCGCATGTTGCGTGATATGGCCGGCAAGACACACTCTGTCTTTACCGGTGTAACTATAACCACCAAGGAGGAGCAGCGCTGTTTTGTTGCTAAGTCCGATGTGACGTTTGCCTCTCTTGCCGATGATGAGATTGAATACTACGTACTGAAGTACCGCCCGATGGACAAGGCCGGTTCATACGGAGTGCAGGAGTGGATAGGATACATTGGCATTACCGGAATCGTCGGTTCATACTTCAATGTGATGGGGCTCCCGGTGCAGAGGCTTTACGGGGAATTGAAACTTATTGGATAAATTTAATTTCTCTTGTTGCCCATAAAAAAACGGTGCTTTTTTTTGATGTAAATATTCTTTGCATTAATTTTGTATGTCCAAAGAAGAATGTTTTGGACATTGTTTGCTTGAATAATAAAACTCAATTATATGGCTGAAACAAAATTCATCTTCGTTACCGGTGGTGTTGCATCATCACTTGGAAAGGGTATCATCTCGGCATCTCTTGGCAAGCTCTTGCAGGCGAGAGGATACAAGGTTACAATACAGAAATTCGACCCATACATCAACGTCTCTCCGGGTACACTGAACCCACAGGAGCACGGCGAGTGCTATATCACCATCGATGGTCATGAGGCTGACCTTGACCTTGGTCACTACGAACGTTTTACCGATATCAAGACCTCACGCTGGAACACCTTTACAACAGGTCGCATCTACAGTGAGGTTATCGAGAAGGAACGTCGTGGCGAGTATCTTGGCAAGACAGTGCAGGTAATTCCTCACATTACCGACGAAATCAAGCGCAAGATGAAGCGTGGCAGCACAAAGGAGAAGTTCGACTTTGTGATTACCGAGATTGGTGGTACTGTAGGTGATATCGAGGGCCTTCCTTTCCTTGAGGCAATACGCCAGTTGAAGTGGGAACTCGGCCGTCGCGCAGTGTGCGTACATCTTACATATGTACCTTATCTTTCTGCAGCAGGCGAGCTCAAGACAAAGCCTACACAGCACTCCGTAAAGCAGTTGCAGAGCCTCGGTATCCAGCCCGATTGTCTTGTACTCCGTGCCGAGCACAAGTTGAGCACAGGTCTTTGCAAGAAGGTTGCAAGTTTCTGTAACGTTATGCCCGACTGCGTAGTGCAGAGCCTTGACGTGCCTTCAATCTATGAGGTGCCCATCAAGATGCAGGAGCAGGGATTGGATGCGGCAATCCTCCGCCTTACAGGCGAGGAGGTCGGCGAGACACCCGAGATGCTTCCATGGCGCACTTTCGTAGAACGTCGCAACAATGCAAAGAGAGTAATCAATATCGGTCTTGTAGGTAAGTATGACTTGCAGGATGCATACAAGAGTATCCATGAGAGCCTTTCACAGTGCGGAACATACAACGACTGCAAAATCAAGCCTCACTTTATCAACAGTGAGAAGATTACTGAGGAGAATGTTGCTCAGGCACTCAAGGGTATGGATGGTTATATCATCTGTCCGGGTGTAGGTCCACGCGGTTTCGAGGGTAAGGTAATTGCTGCAAAGTATTGCCGCGAGAACAACCTCATCACTTTGGGTATCGGTCTTGGTATGCAGGTAATGGCTATTGAGGTTGCCCGCAACATCCTTGGTTACGCCGATGCAAACAGTTATGAGATGAACGAGGCTACAAGCCACCGTATCGTTGATATCATGGAGGACCTCAAGAGTGTTGGCAACCCATTCGGCACAATGCGCCGTGGCGGTTACGATACTGTTATTGCAAAGGAGAGCAAGGCATACGCTATCTATGGCGAGGAGAAGGTTGTTGAACGTCACTACCATCGCTTTGAGTTGAACACTGAGTACCGCGATGCTCTTGTAGGTGCAGGCTTGGCTTGTACAGGTGTTCACCCCGATAGCGGTCTTGTGGATATTGTAGAGTTCCCCGCTTGTGACTGGTACATGGGCGTGATTTACGAACCACAGTATTCAAGTACAGTTCTTCATCCATCGCCGGTGGTAATGGATTTTGTGAAGAATGTTGTTGCCCGCAAAGGATAACAATACTATAATTATTATAATGTAATAGAGCGGGAGAGCATATATACGCTCTCCCGCTTTGTTGTTTTATTTGTGAACTTGAGAACTATTTATGGTGCAGATAACAATGCCTTACCTGCAAAGTCTGGGGGCAGAACCTTATTCCCAATAATCAAAATAGGTTTGTATGATTGTCCGGAAATGCTGTTTAGAGGTTCTTACTCGCTTTTGCCCATTCTTCTATTCTTAGAGCTTGCGTCTCTCCGCGTTGGCACATTCTTTGAAGTCCGAGACTCCTTGAGCGTATCTGCATCAACTTCTGCTCCCGCGAGTAGGGTTGCAATGACATGCGTTGTACCTCCCGTTGAGCAGCCATACTGTTCGAACGGTGAAAATCGTTTATAAACAAGTTCCTCGCTGATAAATAATTCTGCATATCGGTCCAATTGTTGCAGACCCTCTGGCGTGAACCCCTCATTGATAATGAGTGCTATTGAAGTCCAAAAGCCTGCATGGTTAGTCATGTTGATTCTTTACATTACGTTATTGGCAACAAAGTTATACATTTATTGTTGAATCTCCGAATTTCGGCCATCCGGAGGACATACGAGTGTAAGCGATGTATGAAAATCAGTTGAATCAGTTAAATCAGTTGACTATAAAATAACTCGCGCTGAAGATAAGAAACCGTGTTGTCTCAACCAAGAAAACCGAAAAAACAGAGAAATTTCACTTTTCTTCTTCTTCTTCTTCTTATTATTATTATTATTATTATTCTTATTATATTTGCGGTACGATACTTAAAAACAAACACAATAGACCTCGTGATGGAGGGTAATCGCAGTTTAATGCTATGGCAGAATTTGAAATTATAGGTAACGTAGCCATCATCAAGGATGGCGTTGCCATCTTCGCGGAAGGAATAACAGATATAGGTTTTGCTTTCTCTTGTTGCAGTAGTTTAAAAAGTATAGTAATCCCCGAGGGTGTAACAAAGATAGATTGCTCTGCTTTCTTTAACTGCATTAACTTAACAAGCATTACAATACCTAAGAGTGTAAAAAAAATAGACAGTCAAGCTTTCTTTGGTTGCAGTGCTTTGACGAGCATAGTAATCCCCGAGAGTGTAACATCAATAGGAGATAGTGCTTTCTTTGGTTGCAGTAGTTTAAAAAGTATAGTAATCCCCAAGAGTGTAACATCGATAGACGGGTCTATTTTCTCAGATTGCAGTAGTTTAACAAGTATAGAAGTAGATGAAGGCAATAAAGTATATGACTCTCGCGAAGGATGTAATGCGATTATTGAAACAGCAACAAATACCCTAATTTCAGGTTGCAAGTCAACTATCATTCCTGTTGGCGTAACATCGATAGGCAAAGAAGCTTTCCAAGGTTGCAGTGGTTTAACGAGCATAGTAATCCCCGAGAGTGTAACATCGATAGGCGATTATGCCTTCTACCGTTGCAGTGGTTTAACAGACTTAGTGTTCTCCAAGGAATTAACATCGATAGGCAGTAGTGCTTTTTGGAATTGCAGAAGTTTAACAAGTATAGTAATCCCTAAGGGCGTAACGAGTATCGGAGGAGCGTTTAAAGGTTGCACTAATTTAAAAACAATCACCTTGCCTGTAGGTGTCAAGAAAATCTATGATAATTTTAGAGGATGTGAATCAATTGAAGCCATCTATGTCCCCGCCAAGAAGGCCGACTACTATAAGAAACGCCTTCCCGAAGAACTACATCAGTTCATCGTAGAGATGGAACCAGTGAAGAAGGCAAAGAAATAGGCAAAGTTTGCGCGTGTAACTCCGATGATTATCAGCGCGTAAGGCATGAGATTAGGCAAACCTATGCGGCTTGCCTAATCTTGTTGTTTATTATGATATACCCTCTAATTCAACAAACTCAAATCAACATCGGAGACTATAACATCTGCAAGTGTGTCCTTAACAAGGAATCCCATGTAATGAGGTATTGTGAGCACCTCTTCTTCGCGGCCTACATTATATCTTCCAAGTTTAATGGCATTGTCGATGTGGTAGATGTGTTTATTTTTCAGTACTGTTCGCAGGCTCTTCGCTTTGCCCGATTTTGCCTTGACCTCAATTGCAACACATTCATATAATAGCGGATCACCTGCAATTTCTGGGGGATTATTGGATGTTAACGTATGTTCAGCAGTATATTTTACCATTAACATTTTGTTGTACATTCTTCTTTTGTCGTTGTTTTATATCTTCTTTCTGTGCCGACAGAAAGAAACAAAGAACTCTGCGCATGGGACGCTTTCTTAACGCAAAATGTAGTTGACGTTTTCAGGGTGCTGCGGATCGCACTGCGTGTGGCAATTTTATGAAAAGTTAATTGCCACACTTCGTTTGAACGTACCTCGCACAATGGCCTGAAAACGCTGACACTCATT